>CBDBFE010000001.1:0-125776 GCA_965204705.1 Caldilineaceae bacterium
CGGTCACAACAACGATTGTCATGCCGGAACTCGCTGTCACCTGCTGTCGACAGAATCCTTGCAGGCAATCAGCTCCGAACCGTTCAGATAATCATAGGCCTCGAAGATAAGCCGCGACTCTGACGTAATGCCGGGAATGTGCCCCACGAGCGTGATCGTGTTCTCCTCAGGCGATACATCAATGTTGATACCGCCAAGACGGGTGCCGGTGCCGTCCGCGTCCAATTTCCAAAAGTCGCCCTCCAGACCTTGCCTGACAGGCAGGTGTGCGCCCTCGCCGCTGGCCCAGGGTAGCGCAAAATGACTGGCGGACAGCGCGTATTCAGCTCCCAGCCCCAGCAAACCGGTCTCCCGGTTGTTGTCCACGTCCACTGACACCTCCCATCTGTACTCTTGCGTATTTTCAAAGACGCCCTTCCTGTTGAATTCCAGGGTTTCAGGAATATCCCTGAGATGAAACACAACCGTAAGTTTGCCACTACCTGTCATCTCTGAGCTGACCTCGGTAATGTCTACATATGCAGGCAACGTGTCCGAGACTGCGTCGATGACCCGCTGGCCCGACCTGATTATCACACTGTCAGACTGACACGAATCGACGGCCAGGTCCATGAGCAGCGGATGATGACTGCTCTTCTCAACGGAACCGGCAAAGAAATCATACGCCCTGAACTTGAGCGGCGATCCTGCCGTGATCCCGGGAATCTTTCCCGAGAGCGTTATCGTGTTGTCGTCGGCAGACACCTCGACCTCGATATCGGCCTCCGCCAGAACCCTGTATCCCTCCCGGTCCAGCCCCCAGAGGCTGGCTTTGACGAACCCCGGTTGGGTTATCCCTGCCACCGTATTGCTGCCTTGGGCGAAACGAGGCACGAAATAGCCGGCCGACAGCATGTAATCGTACCCGCCGCTGCCTGTCTCCGGGTCACTGTCCACATCGACCGACACCTCCCAACTGTACTCTAGGGCATCCTCCGGCACCCCTGTTCTGTCGAAGGTCAGCGTCTCCGGAACATCCCTGAGTAGAAAAGTAACGGTCAAGGTCTCCCCGTCCAGCGCCGTCATGACATCACGGATGTCGATGTGACCAACCAGTTCGTGTGGCACATCATCGCCTACAGAATGCCCTTGAACTGCTGCAGGCTCGTCAGACGAATTCTTTAGGATCGATTGGCCAAAACCAAACCGAGTAAAACAACCAACCTCCTCGGCGCCTTCCAAATCGTCATACACCCCGAATGCAAGCCGTGAATCTGCCGTGATTCCGGGGATTTTCCCGGAAAGCGTTATCGTGTTCTCTTCAGCCGACACCCAATGCGCGCGTTGTTTAGGTATACGTTATCGTGTTCTCTGAATCTGCCGTGATTCCGGGGATTTTCATCGTGTTCTCTTCAGCCGACACCTCAATGCGCGCGTTGTTTAGGTATACGAAATCAGGGAATGCCTTTCCCGTTGACTTCAAAGCCCAGGTGTTGACTTGCACATCGTCCGTTGTAATGGCCGCACTCCGGTCGCGGCTGCTGGCACCGGGGGACGCGACATGTATAGCAGACAGGATATATTCGAACCCCTCGAAGCCTGTTTCCTGGTCGCCGTCCACATCGACCGACACCTCCCAGCTGTACTCAACCGCACTTTCGGGCACGCCGGTTCTGTCGAATGTCAGTGTCTCCGGAACGCCTCTGAAATGAAACACCACCGTCAGGGTCTCCCCCGAAAGGGACGTGCTGATCTCCGTCACATCCACATGTGCGGGCAGGGAGTCTGAGACATCATCGAAGACGCTCTTCCCCGGTGTAACCGCTCCATCGATATCACACTGGCTGGAGGATGTGAGGATGCTTGGCGGTTCCTGGCATCCGACCTCATCGGAGTCGCTTCGATGAGCGTGCGTCCTGAACGAGAGACGCGAGTCGGGCGTGATTCCGGGAATCCGGCCGCTGAGCGTCATCATGTCCGTCTCTGCAGACGCCTCGAGCCTGGCGTCGCTTAGCCCCTCGATGATTCCCCCTGGTTTCATCTCCCAAACATCGGCCTTTGCCACCTCCTCTATCGGCGCCTCCGTGTTGTCCCCCGCATGCCCAGGCCACACGATGTGATGCGCGGACAGAAGGTACTCAAACCCGCCGTCGCCGGTCTCCGGGTCGGCGTCTGCATCGATCAACACCCCCCAACTGTACTCCATAAGGTTTACCAATGTGCCTGTACGATTGAAAGTTAGCGTCTCCGGAATATCCCTGAAACGGAACGCAACGGTCAGGGTTTCGCCCGAGAGGGACGTGCCGGCTTCGACAATGTCCAGATACGCGGCAGACACATCGGAGACCTCGTCAGTTGCGGTCTGCCCCGGCTTTATTAGGGTCTCACCGGAACTGCACCCCCAGTAACTCACATTCTTCCTGTATGAGTCATGACACCCTATCTGATCGGCCTCTACGGCGAACTGAATATCATATGCAGAAAATGTCAGTCTCGATTCGGAGGTAATTCCGGGAATGTCACCAGCGATCGTTATCGTGTCCGCCTCGACGGAAACCGCCGACCCGCTGTCCCTGTGAATACTGGTCGAGCCATCGGAGTGTATTTCAGTGGAGTACGTTTCAGTACTGGTGGAGCCATCGGGAAGTATCTCCCATACACTGACTTCTAACATCTCCCCGATTGGAGCAGTCGTATCAGCGTCAGTTCCTATACGTGATTGGTATCCTCTGTGTGATTGGAACGCTATATGGTAGGCAGAAAGCAGGGTATCGAACCCGCCAGGGCCGGTCGCTCGGTCGTTGTCCACATCGATTGCGACCTCCCATTCATACTCCTTTACGCCCTTCCCAAATTCCGTGCGATTGAACCTCAATGTCTCCGGCAACTCCCTGAGATGGAAGACAACCGTCAATCTCTCGCCCGACAGGGAAGTTTCTACTTCAGTAATGTCGACATGCGCGACCGGCACGTCCCAGACGGCATCGGTTACCCTGTCGCCCGGCCTGATCGGCTCCACCGAACCGCACTGATCGGGCGCTTGTGCGAGCACAGGGGTTGACCCTGAGGCCAGCAGGAGGATGGCCAGAAAAAAGTGGACACAGTTCTTGATCTTCATTTTTCGTTCTCCCAGGAAATGAGGGATTCCCAACCCGGACATCAGAGGCCTTCAGGACCGGACAAACAGGCGCCTGCCCGGGTCGATCCGGTCTTCGCGGTCCGCTTCTGAAATGCCTCTCTGCCCCTATGCATGAACGGTCAGTCAAAAGTTGAGGGTTCCAATCCTGTCGCAATAACGGCTGCCATGCTGGAACTCGCCCTCACCTGCCGTCAACAGAGGCCCGGCAAGTCACCTGCTCGTAACCGTGCTGAAGATCATAAATCTCAAATTCAAGCCGCGACTGTGACGTAATGCCGGGTATGTCGCCGACAAGCGTGATCGTGTTCTCTTCAGACGATACCTCAATGCTGATTTTGCGTAGATAGGCGGCGCCTGTTGCATCCACCTGCCAGGAGTTGGCCTGCACAGCCTCTTCAACAGGCAGGTGGACAGCCGCGTCACCGGACGAGGGATGCCTGAAGCGGCTGGCGGACATCCTGTAGTCATCTCCCAGATATCCGCCTGTTGCGCGGTCGTTGTCCACGTCGATCGACACAGACCAAAGGTACTCCAACATATCATCCCGGACGCCCTCCCTGTTGAACGCCAGCGTCTCCGGAATATCCCGAAGATGGAAGACAACGGCAAGCGTCTCGCCATCCAGGGTTGTGCTGACTTTGGTGATGTCCATGTGCGCGGGCAGCGTGTCGCTGATGCCATCGAGCACAGTCTGCCCAGGCGCAATCATGGCATCGTCAGAATCGCACTGGCCTTCATATATGGCAACACGCACAGGAGACAGACATCCCACCTTCTCCGTTCCTCCCGAATAGTCGTAAGCCTCGAATGTGAGCGGTGACACGGTCGTGATGCCGGGAATCTCTCCGGAAAGCGTGATCGTGTTGTTCTCGGCAGATACCTCGATGCGGGCATCTTCGAGAAAGACAAAACCTTCTCCCGGCGTCAATTTTCGCGTGCTGACCTGTACATGCCTCCCTGCCGCTATGGGCGCCGTTGTGCCGCTTTCTCCGGATGAAGCGGACACTCTGTGCACGGCGGAAAGCGTATAGTCGATCCCCCCAAAGCCGGTCTCCGGGTCATTGTCCGCATCGACAGACACCTTCCAGCTGTACTCAAAGGCATCATCCGGTACGCCTGCCCTGTCGAATGTCAATGTCTCCGGAACGTCTCTGAGATGGAAGACGGCCGTCAGCGTCTCCCCTGAAAGGGAGGTGTCGACCGCCGTGATATCTATATGCGCGGCGGGTACATCGGACACGTCATCGGCTACGGCACTCCCCGCCCTGACCGGGGCGTCATACGGCGTACACTGTCTGAACGGCTGATGACCCAGGCCGTTCGGGAGAAAACAGCCAACCTCCTCCGTGCCGCCCAGGTAGTCGATTGCTCCGAACGCAAACCGGGAATCCGCGGTGATGCCGGGAACTTTTCCGGAAAGCGTTATCGTGTTGTCTTCAACGGATACTTCGAGGCGACCCTGTTCGATTGTCATGGCATCATGTTGATCCAGCTCCCAGGTGTGGGTTTGCACAACCCCCGGCGTCTCTATAGCTGCAGTTCTATTGGCGCCGCCGGCCCTGGGGAATACGAAATGCATGGCGGACAGAGAGTAGTCGAACCCGTAGGAGCCTGTTGTGCGGTCGTTGTCCACGTCGATCGACACCTCCCAGATGTACTCCAGGGCATTCTCCGGCACCCCCGTTCTGTCGAACGTTAACGTCTCCGGAACGTCTCTGAGTTGAAACACGACGGTCAGGATCTCCTCGGAAAGAGAGCTGTTGATCTCGATAACGTCGACATGCGCGGCCGGCACGTCGCCGGCGGCGTCCAGCACGGTCTGTCCGGGCGTGATGATGGGCCGGTCAGGCATGCACTGGCTGGCGGCCAGGCCCGTGATCGAGGGGCCATGACCGCTCATCTCCACGGAGCCGGCGAAGAAATCATACGCCCGCAGCTTGAGCCGCGACGCTTCCGTGATCCCGGGAATCTCTCCCGAAAGCGTAATCGTGTTCTCCTCGGCAGACACCTCGATCGCGATATCGGACTCTGCCGGAACCCTGTACCCCCGCCGGTTCAGCCCCCAAAGGCTGGCTTTGACGAAGCCCGGTTGGGTCATCTCTGCCACCGTATCGCTGTTTTTCGCGAGGGGTTGCACGAAATAGCCGGCAGACAGCATGTAGTCGAACCCGGCGCTGCCTGTTTCCGGGTCGTTGTCTACGTCGATCGACACCTCCCAGTTGTACTCCAGGGCATGCTTGGGCACGCCCGTCCTGTTGAAGGTCAGCGTCTCCGGCAGATCCCTGAGCTGAAAGGTGACGGTCAAGGTCTCCCCGTCCAATGCTGTCGTGACGCCGCGAATATCAATGTGCGCAACCCGGTCGCGTGAGATATCTTTGACTTCATCCTGTTCTGAAATAACTGCGGGGCCCTCCACCGGACGCGATAGTTCCGATGCCGGCGGCTCTGCCGGTATGGACGCGCAGGCGGCGGTGAGAAGTGCGAGTCCGGCGACCATAAGGTTTCTGAACATGGTGAATTCTCCCTGGAATATGAAAGCAACATTCGGGCTTCGTCGAACCCGCCCGCCCTGTCTGGCGCATGGACGCAGGCTGGGCGGGCTGAATCAACCGGGTTGGCAAGAGACGCCATCGTGCCCGAGCAGGGTGTCAAAGGTCGAAAACATAAGGACTGATTCGGACGTGATGCCCGGAACCTCGCTGACGAGCGTGAGCGTATTGTCTTCGTAAGAGACGATTAGGCGGGGATCAACTGGCGCGTCTATCAATTGTGTTTCAATCCCTTTGCGACCACGTTGGTGTTCCCACAAAATGATCTGAATCCCGTCTTCAAATGAGAGGGTTTTGGTCTGTAGGTATGTCCGCCCCGGAGTGAGGTTGGAAAAGGCTCCCAACGTGTACTCGTAGCGTTCAGATTCAATTTCGTCCTCGCCATCGGCGTCGATGTGAATCATCCACATATACTCCGGGCTCATGTGGTCGACACCGTTCCTGTTGAACTCCAATTCCTCTGGGATCTCCCTCAGATGGAAAACAGCCGTCAGGGTCTTACCCTCCAGCTTGGATTCCACCCTGACCATATCGACGTATGCCGGTATGTTGTCTGCGACGGGATCATCCGCGCTCTGACCGGGCAGCATTTCAAGATAATCAACGACAACCTGGGTGACTTCGACGCCAGGCCCATCTCCATCGGGGCAGTCGGCGACATTTTCGAACGCTGGGATCATTCTTGGCCCTCGCGACGGTTCTGATGTATGCGCTTCCTCCGATGTTGCGGGTGGATCTGAAGTCTGCGGTGGTTCCGATGCTGCCGGCGGCTCCGCAGGTATTGGCACGCAGGCCGCGGTGAGAAATGCGAGGCCGACGATCACAAAGCTTTTGAACATGGTGGATTCTCCCTGGGAAATGAAGGCAAGGTTTGGGCTTCGTCGAACCCGGCCGCCCTTTGTGACACATGGACGTGAGCCGGGCGGGCTGAATCAACCAGGGCGGCAGGAGACGCCGTCCTGACCGAGCAGAATGTCATAAGTCGAAAACAAGAGGATCGACTCCGATGTGATGCCCGGCACCTCGCTGATAAGCGTGAGCGTGTTCTCTTCGTGAGAGACGAGCATGCGGACATGAACGGGTACGTTTATCAGAAAAGTCACGTCCTGTTCATGATCGTGCTTGGCCTTCCACAACGTGCTTCGCACAGCCTCCTGGAAAGGGCGCGTTGCGGCCAGCGTGTCTGCCAGGACCCTTCTGGCCGAGTAAACCGCACCCAAAACGTATTCGATCTGTTCAGACTCGGATTCTTCGCTGTTTTCCACGAAGATTTCGACCGTCCACATATACTCGGAGTGAAGGTCCTTGACGCCTTCCCTGTTGAACGCCATCTCTTCGGGGACCTCCCGCAGAGAGAAGACCGCCGTCAGAGTTTCTTCATCCAGGCTGGACGCCGCGCCGACAATGTCAATATAAGCCGGTATGTCCTCTGCAATGGGGTCGAATGCACTCTGCCCGGGCAGCATCCTGAGATAGCCGCCGGGACAATCAGCCGGCTCTGCCGACACGACCAGCGTTGCCTGCCCCTGCGCCGCTCCGGACACAGGCAGCGGTGTTGACCCTTGCTCCGTTTCCAACACAGCCAGCAATCCTGACTCCTGCACCGATCTCGTCGCAACGGATGGTGCAGCCGGTGCAACTGTGCAGGCCGCGGCAAGAAGAACGAGTCCGGCGAGCAGAATTCCTTTGAACATGATTTGTCTCCTTACGCCTGCAGCGGGAGATCGATGCACACGGTTGTGCCGCGGCCAAGACCGTCGCTGGAAACGGAAACTGTGCCGCCGTGTGCTTCGACGACTGCGCGCGTAATGGCCAGCCCCAGGCCTGCACCCCCTGTACGGCGGCTGCGAGACCGGTCGGCGCGGTAGAACCGGTCCACAACGTGGGGCAGATCGGCGGAACTGATCCCCGCGCCGTCGTCGGAAACCAGAACTGTGAGCTGCCGCCCCGCTTCGATGTTTGCGGCAACCTCAACCTGTCCTCCGGCCTGTGTATGCCGGAGGGCGTTGTCTATCACATTGCCGAGCGCCTGGCTCATGCGCATCGGGTCCAGATTGAAATTCGGCAGCTCAGGGGGCAGCTGCAGCGAGAGTGCGATCCGGTCCATCTCTGCCTGTTGCTGCCAGCGCGCCAGTTCAGCGGTGAGAAGTTGATCGATGGAGCAGGGCTCAACTACGAGCTGCAACTCGTCCGACTCGGTTTCGGCGAGCCAGCCCAGATCGCGCACCAGGTTGCCCAGCATATTGACCTCCTGAACAATCCGGTCGGCGGCCTGTGACGGGGATTGCAGGCCCTTGCGCAGCGCGTGGGCCTCGAGACGGATGATGCTCAGAGGTGTGCTCAGCTCGTGGGAAACATCGTTTAGCAGACGGTTGCGCAGGTCGCGTTGCGTCTGCAGAGCGGTCGTCATCCTGTTGAAAGCGCTGCTCATCTGCCCCAGCTCGTCAGAGGAAGTAACCGGCAGCAAGGCGGTATCCCCGCGTTGAGCCACCGTGCGGAAGGCCTGGGTCAAGGCGGTAACAGGGGTGGAGATGCGTTTGGAGAGCCAGGCGGCCAGCAAAAGGGCGATGGCGACGGTCAACAGTCCGCCAAAAACTGTGGTGTAAAGCAGGCCCTGGACAAAGTTTCGCGATTCGGTCTCGCCGAACTCTTGATAGAAATCCAGAATGGCATAACCCACCGCCCGGCGAGCGCTGTCGTCGGATACATTGACAACCTGCTCACCAGCGACCTGTACATTCAACTCGGGCGCCACCTGGTCTTGAAACAGCTCGGTGAGGTCGTCGTACAGCTCATATCCGTCGCCGACGTCGAGGAATACACGGATTTCATCTTCGTCGGTCCTCTTGTGGAACAGCACATAGTGCTCCCCTTGCACCTCCCCCTGCACAATGTCTTCCTGGCGTCGCACCTGCTCCCGCCCTGAATCAGCTAGACGCCCCGTCCCAGCATCGGACACCGTGACGACCAGCGTTTCCCAGCCGTCGGAGTACGTGTAGGACTGGCCCAACTTCTGGGCGACAAGATTAGCCACTTTGCTGCTGAGCTCGCCGCCAAATGCGTCCAACTGGTCCAGCGTCGCATAGTATCCGATGCTGACACTGAGCGAAACGGCGAACAGAATCAGCAGGACAAACGCCCCCAGAAAACGCCAGTATAACGACATCATTCATCCTTCGTCACAAATCGATAGCCGGACCCGTAGACTGTCTGTATCGGCTGGAACCCATCTGCGGCAATCTGCTTGCGCAGACGGAAAATGTGATTGTCGATGGACCGGTCATACGCATCGAAATCGTCATCGAAGGCAAGCGCGATCAACTGATCCCGTGTCAGCACCTGATTCGGATGACGCATGAATGCAGCCAGCAGCAGGTACAGTGTCCGGCTCAGATTGATCGGCTTTTCGTCAACCGTGACGCGCCGTGTCGTCTCATCAATCGTAATGCGACCGTGACTCAACCGCTGCTGGACCTTGTCCTGGACGCGCCGCAACACCGCTCTGGCGCGTGCGACAACCTCCTCGGGATCGAACGGTTTGACGACATAGTCGTCAGCGCCGCTGTCCAGGCCCCGGGTACGGTCTGCAAGGCCTGCCCTGGCTGTGAGCATGATGATCGGAACATCCGATTCGCGGCGCAGGATCTGACAGAGTTCCATGCCGTCGAGGAGGGGGAGCATCAGATCAAGCACAATCAGGTCGGGGGCAAGGCTGCGTGCAAGGTTGAGACCCGTCCTGCCGTCATGAGCGACTTCGACTGCAAATCCCTCTTCTTCCAAAAACACCTTCAACCAGTTCGCGATGGTTGTGTCATCTTCAACAATCAATATCAGGTGACTCACTGTTCATTCCCGCAATGAACCCACGCAGCCACGATTTCCCCTCTTTGACAAGGTTACCATTCCCGTCCTTGAATTCTTGCGTCGCACTTTTCCATGTCGATTTGTTGGGGTTACACAAGGGGATGCCCTCACACACTATCAATAATAGAGGAGAAATATTGATGGATGGAGGCAATTACAAAAGAACGGTCTCAACCGGATTGACATGTGATGCCGTCTTGCCCAGCCAAAGTGTCATAGGCCCAAAATAGGAGGGTTGATTCGCGAGTAATGCCGGGAATCTGGCCGGAGAGCGTGAGGGTGTTGTCTTCGTAGGAGACGAGAAGACGGGAGTTCCCGTTCAGATGCTTGTGTGTAAGGTAGTTGTTTTCCATGTCATGCACGAACTCCAGCAGCAGCAGATTCATTGCTTCTTCGAAGGGGCCGGTTGCGGGCAGGGGATCCGAGGGAGATTTTTCTGCGCTGTTTTCGACCCGAAGAGCATAATCGAAAAGTGAGTAGTCAGCAGAGATGTCTCTGACTACGCCATGTATGTCGATGTCAACATTCCAGCCATAGTCTTGGTGCATGTGATGAACACCTTCTCGATTCACCGTCAATTCCTGTGGAATGTCTCTCAGGTGGAAAACAGCTGTCAGCGTCTCGCCCTCCAGTCTGGATTCTACTCTGAGAATATCGATGTGCCCTGGCAACTCGTCCGTCGCTTGATCGCCGCTGACCTGCCCGACCTGCAAGGTCATGTGGTCAGGGGCACAACTGTCGGATCGTTCGGACATCTGAGAGGACGCGTCCGGCGACTCAGGCGGGATAGGCACACAGGCGGCGGTAAGAAGGGCCAGTGTGACAACTAGCAATTTCCTAAACATGGTTTTACCCTCCTGGAATGACTGAAGTGGGAGGCTGAATCTGAAGAAACCAGCCTCCCACGGTTGCTCAATTCATAATTGCTGGCCCAACCTCTGTTGCGCCCTAAATTTCTGCTGCAAGATAAGGATTACACCGATCAGGCTCTCCTGCGTCTGGTTTCTCAAGTTGCTCTCGGTCCGGCCGTTCCAGTTTGCTCAAGTCTCTTGCTCTACATCATCCAAAAACATACACAGTTCGCTCTTTTTCGATATATAGGCTTAGTGGTTACCCTGAAAGCCAAGAACCGCAAAGCTGTTCATCGTGGGCAACTCTCTCTTGCACAGTCAATAATAAATGCAAAATGTCGCGAAAATATCTCAAATCAAGACAAATCTTCTCAGAAGTCCTAAAGTCGGAGGCCTGACTGGGTGTCAATGCTGAGTAGGGCGACGTACCGCTTGGGCGGGGCGGCGTTGACGTTGATCAGATAGGAGGGCGGGGCGAACCAGCGGTGACAGGCGGAGGGGGTTGCCCGACAAACCGGGGAACGGGGCCCTGGAGGCCGCGGTGTTTGCCGGCGCGGGTTGGGGCAGAGGCACATGGAAACGAATTACATGACTGGAAGTTAGCACCGGCCCGACTCCAAGCGGGCCGGTGCTTTTTTCACATGTGATCCCCTTTTTGAACAGCTATCCCACCAGCGGAGGCCCGCAAGTGTAGCAAGGGTGGGAACACTGCTGAGTCAAGAATTGCTCCACTACATGACAGGCGGCAAACGGCCGCCCGCGCGTCTGTTTATGGAGATGTGGCCGGCCGAGAGTAGGCCGGGCATGTGCGCTGCAAGCAGCGCGTCGACGGCGCCGGACGGACGCGATGATCGGTGCCGGGCCGGGCCCGCCGAGGAGGGTGGCGGAGAGAGTCCGCTCAGCATGACCGCAACCATCCCCGGAATCAGGAGCACAATAGAGACGTCCATAGCCCCTGTCATAGCGGAGCGCACACCCTTTTCTCCGGTCCGATGCCGCAACTGTCTCTGATCGCCCGCAAGCCGAAAACCGCCCCGAAAATAGGCCTTCTTAGAAAGAAATGGGGCGGCCACGGGAAGCCGAAAAAAATCCAATTTTCCGCCGACACACGACTCGAAATCACCCCCTTACAACTCGCCGA
The DNA here is from genome assembly GCA_965204705.1 of Caldilineaceae bacterium. Lineage (GTDB taxonomy): Bacteria > Chloroflexota > Anaerolineae > Caldilineales > Caldilineaceae > Bin5. The sequence goes on from CBDBFE010000001.1 coordinate 11,524, forward strand.
TCCAAACGCGCCAGTCCAAGCCAATTTCTTTCCAGTAGAGCCCCGACTACAGGCGCAAACGACTACCCGTCCTGCCTGGTCATCGCCGACCTGCACAGCCGCCAGGGAGATCATAGGTGAAGCATCAGAGACAAGAGCGCCCCAGGCGGATAGCGGCGCGTGCTCACGATCAAGAGCGGCGAGACGCTGCCAGAGGCCGCACAGCCCCAGGCCCACACAGGGAACGGTGCCCACGTGGACGGCCAGGCCCAGCTGAACAGCAACCTAAACGCCAGCACAAAGCAACATAACCGGGATCCCGGCGGCAACGCCACTTGACCACCAGACGCCGCACAACCAGCGTGAGCCTGCAGGCCTAGGTTGGACGGCCGCACTGTTTCGAAGCGACGCCGGCGCCGGTGCCGAAAAAGAGAAGACCCCGGCCCACACAAGCCGAGATCTTTCCCTACTCCCAGAAAGGGGAAGGGGAGCCACAAGGCGCACCCTCTTCGGTACGCCCAAAGTCTGGCAGCCGGTGGCCCGCACGTCAGCAGCGTCCAAGGGAGGCCGGCACTGGTATCGGCCATGTGGCCGGATTCGGCCCCGGTTTGTGCAGTTGTCTAGATCAGCGCCCAGGGAAGTTCGGCCCGGGGCATCATCTCTGAATCCGGCGTATGCCGACGCCTGTGTCCGACCGGCTCGTCGAACTAGTATCATACAGCGCTGTATGCCCCGGATTGATCACGAAAGAGATGTACGGAGCATGGCACGCTATCTGGTCGAATTCATCCATGAACCGGGCATCAAAGGCAGAAAATGCCAGTCTCGAATCCGACGTGATGCCGGGGATTACGTCAGCGATCGTTATCGTGTCCGCCTCGGCAGAAATTACAAGGTCGGAGCCCCCATAACAGGTGAGACTACTGGAGCGCGTTTCAGAACTGGTGGATCGAAGGTCAGGCGGCCACTGTTGAGCGCTGTCACTGGCAGAGCCACCGGAGCGTATCTCTTCAATTCTGACGCAGTATCCTTCAGATTGGATGGAGCCATCCTCAAGAGTTTCCCAGACGCTGGCCTCCATCATCTCCTCGATTGGAGCGGTTGTGTCAGCATCAGCCCCTTTGTCTAACAGAAACGCAATATGATAGGCGATCAGAAGCCTGTCGAACCCGCCGCGACCCGTGCTGCGGTCATTGTCCACATCGATAGCGGCTTTCCAACTGTACTCCATCGTCCCTTCGCCAAGCGCCGTCTGATTGAACGTCAGAAACTCCGGCAGGTCCCGGAGATGGAAGACAACCGTCAGTTTTTCCCCGGACAGAGATGTGTTGATTCCCGTAATGTCGATATGCGCGGGAAAGACGTCCCCGGCGGCATCGGTCACGGAATCACCCGGCGTAATGGGATCCACCGAACCGCATTGTTCGGGCGTACGCGCGAGAACAGGAGTTGACCCTGAGGTCAACAAAAGAATTACCAGAAGGAAGCGGGCAAGACTCTTGATCTTCATTGTTCATTCTCCCAAGAGATTAGGATACTCCAATTGCTGATCCGAGTACCCTGTAAAACAACGCTTCTCTTTCCATTCTATTCCGACAGGGAAAAATCTTCCAGCTGCCCTAGCGGACACAAGCTCGGACGGCGAAGCTGCGCTTTGCTTGCTGCCGGCAGCGCCGCGGGCGCTGGGACATACACAGCCCCAATTGTCGCCGCACAGACCGGCTTTGCGATTTTCCGCCCGCCCCGGCGACAATCAAACGCGCAGAAGCCGTTCTAAGCGATTCCTGTGACCCTTCAGAGCCTGCAGGACCTTGCAATTCGTAGCGCTAGGCCTGCCTTGCCCGCTGGCAGTCCTGACCGAAGCTGGGCCAAGCGCCGGAAAGGAAAAGCCCCTCAACGCCAGTGCCTAACCAAATTTGCATCTAGCCAGGCCCGCGTGGTCAGCAAGGCCCTCGATGACCGCACAGCTGCGAAAGACCGTCAGCACTTCTGGCCGGCAGTGAACACTCCGGATGGTGCCGCCCCTGTGCCCAGGTTCAGTCCCGGTTTTGTGCAGGGGTCTGGAGCGGCATCTGTTATGCGCCCGCCGGCCGCAGCTTCTAGGAACGGAGAATACGCCAGGACCAACCAGGGCGCACAGCGGCCCGCAGACGGCCCCCTGTGCCAACATCGACACCCCGCCGGCGTCTCGGCAGTATTACGCTACATTATGCGGAGTAAGACAATTGGCCGGACATAAAGAAAGGAACACACATGAAACGCCTTCTGATCATCGTTGCAGTACTGGCCTCCATCGTGCCTGGCGCGCTGTTGGCGCAAGGCATGATCCCGCGTGAAAGGCTGGCCGGAATCACGCTTGAGAATCTGGCCGGAGCCCTCGCCAACCTCACGGAAAGAGTAGAGGATCTGGAAGATACGCAGACACTGGAGGCTATGGAACAGCGCATACAGGTGCTGGAAGAAGCTTTGACCGAAATGGAAGTGAGCTCTGCACAACCGGAAGGAAAAGCATGTCTCATTATCGTGGGCGGTGGTGCCTTTATGCCGCTCGGCAACCAACTCCGTCCCGAAACCGTTGATGAGTACTTGGAGCAGTTTGGAGAGATCCCTGGAGATCCTGTTGTGAAGGATGCCCGTTTTTACCCAGAGTCAGGCATCCTGGAAGTACGGTACAATCCGCTTCTGCCCGGCACTCCCCCCATCGAGAAAATTGAGAAATGGCAGGATGACAGCGGCGCGGTAGGGCCGGTCATAGTAATCGGCACTTCCTTCATCGAGATAATTGAGAAATGGCAGGGCTGTGAATTTCTAGGGGTCGAATTCAAGAAAGCCTCGTTGTTTGACTAGATAATCCGAAACGCCCCAAAGTGCGGTTTTCGGCCGATTTTGGAACTGCCGGCGAAAATCCTTCCGCACTGGAGCCGTTCTAAGGCCTTGAAATGGACAAGGGGTACCTACAGGACCTTGCGATTATGGCTGTTTCGACTGGCCGGCGAAGGATTGACAGGAAGAGATGAAGGACCACGCGTCGGCCCGTTTTGGAGCGCGACCAGTACAGATGCCGCAAAGACGAGCTCGCAGCCGGCGTCCAGGGAGGTCCGGTAAAGGCCCTCTCCCCAAACTGCCGGGGAGGGTCCTTTACCGGGCGGCGGCAGACCGCCGCAACACCACTCGACTACCTCACGGGCGATCTGCCGGCAAGCGTACAGAGCCGGCAGAAGCTCCACCACCGCACATCTGCGAAGGACTGACAGTGTTTGCAGCCGGCAGTGAACACCCCAATGGTACTGGCACCGGTCATGTGCCCAGGTTCGGTTCCGGTTCTATGCAGGTGTCCGGATCGGCGTCTTCACCGGCCGGCCGCAGTCTCCAGGAACGGGAGAGCACGCCAGGACCGACCAGGGCGCACAGCGGACCGCAGACGGCCCCCTGTGCCAACGGCAACACCCCGCCGGCGACGCAGAGCGTCCATGCATTCCGCACAGCGTCGCCGGCGAACGGCAACGGCATTGCCGGCCCGGACGCTTTTTATTACTCGGGGCGCATTCCGGCGGCTGATCGCCGCCGGCGCCCCGACCGTATAACTAGATCTTATACAAAATGCAAACCGGCTGAAACCCGGCCGGTTTGCACCGGAGCGCCCGCCAGGGTTTGTCCCTGGCGGGCGCTCCTTTTTGTATAAGACAGAATTATACGGAATAAAAAGCGCTTCTCCGGGCCGGCAACATGAGAGGGGTATCCCCCTCTCAAACTCTCCCCGGCGCAGGGGGCCAGCCCCCCACACCCCCCGGCAGCGTTTCGCCGCTGCACCACGACCAGCGCCCGGCGCTGGACCCGTTGATACACCGCGCCGGCATCCACAAGACCAGCTCGCAAACATCGCCACCCAGGCGCAGGCCTGGACCCACGCAACGCCCCATTACAGCACCTTGCGCAAAGCCACGCGCATCCGGACAGATCTGCAGACGCGAACTCCAGGCACAGACAATCGCCGCGGCCATACAGAAAGCGCAAGGATGACCTCGACGCCGGCCAAGCCGGGGCGGCCCTCTGCGGCTCGTTTCTCACACGCTCCGGGCCGCCTCTGACCGTTCGCGAACACCCGCATCAAGCCAGACCAACACACGCCGCGACGCCGGCAGGCCTTCGAGGGACACCAGCTGTGGCGCCTCACGGCTCGTTCCTCGCACGCTCGGCGCCCCGCCTGCCACAGCTAGTCCCAGCCCAGCAGGCCCGCACTCGACCGGCCATCGACATGCACCACCACCGGGCGGCCCTGCGCTTCACCCTCGCCCTCGCTTCGCTCGACCTCGGCCTCCGCTTGGGCCGCCCCATATCGTTCGGTAGCAGCACCCACACCTGCAGGCCTGATGCCAGCGGCATCGTTGCGGCACCCATGGGACTGCGCCTTTTGTCCGGATGCAGAAGCTGATCAAGCCCGCTGACCAGACTGAATCCCCGCCGAAGTGCACGACCGCGGCCCTCCCGAGAGCAGAAATGATTGCACAGAACAAGTGCCGCAACTCCCCATTTCCACCAGAGAGGATTTGGCGAAAAAACCTTTTCGCGCCGCACACCTGTTGTCTCACACTTCCAGCCATGCCGTGATATTGCCGTGCAGTGCCGCAACTTGACGTAAGATCGATTGACCGACGCCAACCAGGCCCAGACCAACCGCACCCGCACAAATTCACCCATCCAGACGAGCGATTTTCCCCGGTTTTCAGCCACAAACGGCTGGCAGCTGGCATCGCTCAGACGCTCGGCATCCTGCTACATCTTTTGCCCTGATCCCCATTTTGCACACCCGACCAGATGTGCTACACTGATATCCTAACCGCATAAAAATGACCCGGCGCGACGCCAATCGCCCGGGTCCGGACCACGAGAATGACCCTCATGGCCACCACGATTGTACCCCAACCTGTAATCCATTTTCAAAGCGGCGTCGCGCCTCGGGCATCCGGCCCGGGGTTTTTGCGCGCCCAGCACCCACAGGAGACACCATGACAGATCAGGTTTACGGCCCCAACTACCGGGTCGCCCGCGGGGAAGCTTTCGCCCGTTCCGGGGGAACCTGCCAGGCATGCGGTATGGCGCAGGCGACCGAGGCGCATCATTGGAAATACCTGCCCGACAAGGAGGTGACGGGAGACCATCTTATTGCCGTTTGCGGCATGTGCCATTTCATATTCACGACATTGCGGCGCCAGCTGAGGCGGGGCGCCGACCGTTTCGAACTTAACAGCAGAATAGAGGAGGCAATCGCATCATGCAGTACAGAATCACAGTCAGCGGGTTTAGCCCGATCATCCACCACAACGGGGCAGCCGGGCTTGACACCCGAAGTCCTGTCAGCCGTGAGATCGCAGCGATCACGGCCAAGCGCGGCGGCAACCGCACCGCAGCAGACGACGACCGGCTTCGAGAGCTCGAAGCCCAACGCTCTCTTTGGCTTGACAAGAGCAGAGCGCCTACGATTCCAGCAACGGCTATCCGGGCAATGATCGAAGGCGGAGCCCGCAAGCGCAAGCAAGGGACGCAAGTCAGGGGCGGGCTGATGGTGCTGAGCACTTCATTTCAATATGACCAAGAGACGTACGGTACCTGCATTGAGGAGCTGGGGCGCTCGACGCAATTCACCGTTCCGGTCGTCGTGAATCGTAGTAGAATTCTACGCACGCGGGCCAAGTTTGAACTGCCCTGGTCCTGCACGTTCGAAGTTGATGTGGACGATGAGCAGATCGACCTGAGCCAGTTGCTTGAGTGGTTGGACATCGCCGGCCGGCAAATCGGGCTCGGGGACTGGCGTCCGGAAAAAAGCGGTATGTTCGGTCGGTTCGCTGAGCCGGAAATCGAAAAAGTCGAAGAGGACGAGGTACGGCATGGTGTGGCGTAGCAGGGCATGGAAATCGAGGCCTGGCTGGGCGTGGTATGGCAAGGCAGGGCTTGAGTAGTAGAGCGAAACGCTCAGGGCAAGGCTTGGCATGGCGGGGCAGAGATCGGCTCGGCTTGGTGTGGCAAGGCACGGCAGGGCTTGGGTAGTACCGAAAGCGGCAGGCTTCGTCACCTGCCGCTTTCTCATTTTCAAAAGGCCCGCACACCACCCTCTGCAGACTCAGGCACCGGACGCGGCATCCTCCAAGGAGTGACGCCAAATCTACACATATATCGTGCTACCGGCTCTTGCATGTGACCTCGAACCTCGCCGGTTCCATTGTTCCCTGCCCCAATTCTGTAGTAGCATAGGCCCACCACAGCGTTTGATTTGATAGTAAGTGAAAATAGACATGTGGGCGCTTTGCGCCCCCTTGTTGGCTATCAGGTCAATGGACGCTGTGGTGGCAACCATCTGTCTGTTTTCACCAAGGGGGCACCGCAATGCACCTCAAACAAATGCCGCGCGGGCACAGCTGCAGTTCTCCTCTCCGTGTCCGGCAGTTGACAACCTCAAACCAAAACGACAACCAGGCTCGACGGTCTCTCTGAACACCTGACGGCCTTGGCAGCGCCCGTCAAACAAACCCGGGGATTCGCCGCGTCAGGCGCCAGCGAACTGCAGAAGCATGGCTGGCCGAACGATGCACCCCATTGACTATGCGCGCAGAAACAGCGCAACCCTGCTGAGTACACCTCATGCCCTGCTCCCATCTCCGGAGCCGTCCACAGGAGCTCAGGAATGTCCGAAACCATCCAAGCCAAGGAACTGCAGCTTGTCAGCATCTTCAACGACAACTACCGCTTCGAAATCCCCGATTACCAGCGCCCCTATGCCTGGACTACCGAGCAGACAGGCGCGCTGCTCGACGACCTTCTGCATGCAATCGGGGATGTCGAGAGTGTGAGTGAGGCCGCTCCCTACTTCCTGGGCAGCATCGTAACCATCAAGAACGGCCTCCGGCCGCAGGCGCAGATCGTCGACGGACAGCAGCGCCTCACAACGCTGACAGTTCTCCTCTGCGTCCTGCGTGAACTCGCCTCCTCAGACAGAGACAGGAACGACACCCATAACTACATCCATGCGCCCGGCCGGGAATCAGCTGGAATCCAGGGACACTACCGCCTCACTGTGCGTGAGAGAGACAGAGCATTCTTTCAGAACAATATCCAGCAAATGGGAAGACTGCCTTCGCTCCTTGAACGTCCTCCGGCGAGCCTGCCCGACAGCCAGAGAAGAATGCTGGAGAATGCCCGCTATCTGTACAACGCCCTGGCTGAACGTGAAGAAAAGCTGCGCAAGATCCTTACCCAATTCCTCGCCCAGCGCTGCTATCTTGTCGTGGTCTCCGCATCGGACCAGAACTCTGCTTACCGTATCTTCTCCGTTCTGAACGATAGAGGGTTGGACCTGTCGCCGACCGACATTCTCAAATCAAACATAATCGGGGCGCTGCCGGAAGATATCCGCGCCCGCCACACAGAGATATGGGAAAAGATCGAGGAAGATCTCGGCCGCGACCGCTTCAGTGATCTATTCGCGCACATCCGCACGATCTCTATGAAGCGCAGACAGCAAGAAACGCTACAGCAGGAGTTTCAGGATCATGTACTCAAAGCAGTGGACAGGGCGGACTTCATCGACACAGTGCTTGAACCGTATGCCGATGCCTATGCGACTGTGACCGGCGCATCATACGAAAGTACAGACGGCTCCGAGGAAGTCAACAAATACCTGCGTTACCTGAACCGGCTCAATAACTTCGACTGGATTCCACCGGCGATGGCCTTCTACAGGCGCAACCAAAACCCCGAGGCCTTTCTTCATTTCATCCGCGACCTGGAACGACTGGCCTACGCACTGTTCATCATGCGGGCGTACGTGAACCGGCGTACGTCCAGATACGCTGACGTCCTGCGCGCCATCCACTTCCGGAAGGACCTCTATGGCTTTTCGTCGCCCCTTCAACTCTCGTCCAAAGAAAGAGCGGACGTGTTGAGCGCGTTGGACGGTCCCATCTACGCCCGCTCGCGAGTGCCCAGGACCCTGCTCCTGCGCCTTGATTCTCTGCTGGCAGACGAGGGCGCCAGGTATGAGCATTCAAGGATTACGGTTGAGCATGTGCTCCCCCGGAACCCGGCACGGAACTCGCAGTGGCTGAGAGACTTCCCCGACGAAAAAGAACGGGAAGAGTGGACCGACAGACTTGCCAACCTGGTCCTCCTCTCGCGCACAAAGAACATACGCGCGCTTAACTACGACTTCGTCCGTAAGAAGAAAGAATACTTCCAGAGAGGGGGCGGGGTGCCCTTCGCCCTCACCACGCAAGTGCTGGCAGAAGACGAGTGGACGCCCGCAGTGCTGCAGAGGCGGCAGAGGGAGCTAATCAATGCCCTCAAGAAAGAATGGCGCCTCGATGGGGTGTCGCCGGCGCACGTCTCGAAAGAGCCGATCAAACCGGCCTATACCGTGGAGGAGAAAAGACAAGAGCATCCCAGGGCCTACGAAAAATGGTCGCCGGAAGATGACGCGCGGTTGAAAGAGATGTATGCCGCGGGGCATGGCGTTGCAGAACTGGCAAAGCACTTCGAACGCAATAGCGGGGCAATCAGGTCTCGGCTAAAAAAGTTGGGACTTGCCCCCGACGTAGCTGCAAATCCTATCTACGAACAGACCAGGCAACTCGTGGAACAGGGTCTGACCCTCGATGAAGTGGCCCGCCAGCGGGGCCGGCCCAAAAGTACGATCGTCGTCCATCTGGAACGCCTGCTTCAGGCTGGGAGTGATATCGACCTGCGCCCCTTGTTGGCCCCCGACCGTTTTGAGCAAATCACATCCGCCTTCGAGCAATCGGGAGGAACCTTGATATCAGCGATCACGGACATCCTTGGCGACGACTACGCCTACGAAGAGAGCAGGGTGGTGCAGCTCCACCTGCAACAGCAGGACCGCACAACCCAAAGCGGCCAGCCTGCTGTGACCGGCCGCCAGAGCGAGCAGCCCGCAAACGCGCCTTCACCAACCCCGCCCGCGCAGGCAGCCGCTGAAGACGCAATACAACCTGGCCCCATCCATCATCTGCTCAAGCGCCACTTCGGCTACGACCGGTTCCTCCCCTTCCAGGAAAAGATCGTCACCGCCGTCCTCGAGGAGAAGGACGCGCTGGTGCTGATGCCGACGGGCGGCGGCAAGTCGCTTTGCTATCAGCTGCCCGCGATGCACTTCGAAGGATTGACCCTGGTCGTATCGCCCCTGATCTCGCTGATGAAGGACCAGGTGGACGCCCTCAGGGCCAACGATATCCCCGCCGCCTTTATCAACAGCACGCTGTCACGCTCGGAGATAAAACGCGTGCAGCAGGAGGCGCAACAAGGAGACCTGAAGATCCTGTACGCCGCGCCTGAAAGACTTTCCATACCGGACTTCCAGAAATTTCTCGACACACTCAACGTAAACTTCGTTGCCGTCGACGAGGCGCACTGCATCTCGATGTGGGGACACGAATTCCGACCCGACTACCGCAAGCTCGGCGATCTGCGCCGCAGTCTGCCGGACGTGCCGTTTCTCGCCCTGACCGCCACGGCGACCGAGCAGGTGCGCGCAGACATCGTGAAACAGCTTCACCTGCAGCAGCCGCAACAGTTCGTTGCCAGCTTCAACCGCCCCAACCTCAGCTATACCGTGCTCCCCAAACGGAAAAACGCCTTCGTCAGGCTTGCAGAGCTGCTGCAGGAGCACAGGGACGAACCCGTCATCATCTACCGCACCACCCGCAAGGATACAGAGTACCTGGCCTCTCTGTTGCGCGACAACGGTTTCAACGCACAGCACTACCACGCCGGGCTGGAAGATGACGAGCGCCATCAGACCCAGGAAAACTTTATGCAAAACCGGACACCGATCATCGTTGCCACGATCGCGTTCGGAATGGGCATCGACAAGTCGAACGTCCGCCTGATCGTCCACTATGACCTGCCCAAGACGCTCGAGGGCTACTACCAGGAGACAGGCCGCGCCGGGCGCGACGGGCTGCCCAGCGACTGTGTCCTCTTCTACTCCTCCGGAGACGTGCCGACACTGGAACGCTTCATAAAGGAGATCGAGGATGAAGCGATACGCCGCGACGCATATAAGAAGCTGGAACAGGTCATCGACTTCTGCCTGCTGCGGACATGCCGGCGAAGATATCTGCTGCGCTACTTCGGCGAAGAATGGCCGCAGGAGAACTGCGGCGGCTGCGATCTTTGCCGGCCGGCCAAAGAGGAGTTCGATGCCACCGCGATCGCGCACCAGATCCTGTCGGCTGTCATTCACACGGGAGAGCGCTTCGGCATCGCCCACATCGCTGCCGTGCTGCAAGGTTCCGGAAATTCGATAGTGAAAAGGCTGGGGCACGATGCGCTCAGCGTCTATGGCGCCGTCAATGATTACTCCGAAGATGAGATAAAGGAGATTGCCGGACAGCTGGTTGAAAAGGGGTTGCTTCGCAGAAACGAAGGAGAGTCTTCGCTTCTGTCAGTCACGCATACAGGCAGGCGCTTTCTGAGAAGCCGCACAAAGCTGGTTTTCACACGGTCTGCACGTGGGGGGTGGAAAGTGTCGGCCGCCGACCGCATGGTTCTCGACTTCGATCAAGGACTGTTTCAGGAGTTGCGCGGCCTGCGCCGCCGCTTGGCCGCGCAGAGAGATACCCCGCCCAACGTGATAATTGATGATGTCGCGCTCCAGCAGATGGCCTACTACTTTCCCCAGAGTCTTGCGACTCTTTCCCGCATTTCAGGTATGACAAGGAAGAAACGGAAGGAGATGGGCGAGGCATTCATTGCCGTGATCAGTAGCTACGCACGCCGACACAGTTTGGTGGAGCGCAGCATCCCTGTTGCACGAAAAAGCAGGAAGCAAAGAACGATACGTGAGGGCTCTACCTACGAGAAGACCAGGCAACTGTGGGAACAAGGTTTGTCTGTTGAGGAAATAGCCATAAAGCGGAACGTGAAAAGGAGTAGAGTAGTCTATCATCTGCAACGCCTGATAGAGGCGGGATCGGAAATTGATCTGAGACCGGGGTTGCCTCCGGCGAAGAGAGTTGAGGAGATCAGAAAGGCCATTAGAAAGGCGGGCGGCGCCTCCTTGTCGTCGGTTAACAAACTGCTCGGCGATGAATACCCCTACTACGAAATCAAAATGGTATGGCTTTTCCTGCGGCAACAGGGGGAACTACCAGATTAGGCTATCGCGCGACGCCTGCTTTCTGCGCCGCTCTTTCGATGGGGCCTTCATGCCGCCGCGTGCAGTCTGTCGCTCAAACTTTCATACCTTCACACACAGGAGGATGGCGATGTACCAGCAGATCACTTTGGTTGGCAACCTGGGCGGAGATCCGACGATGCAGCTTATGCAGGATGGGACGCCGGTGACCTCTTTCAGCGTAGCGACAAATCGCCGCTGGAGGACCCAGGATGGGACGACACAGGAGGAGACAATTTGGTTCAGTGTTTCGGTATGGGCAAGGCAGGCTGAGACGTGCAACCAGTATCTGACAAAGGGACAGCGTGTGCTGGTTGTTGGTGAAATGAGGGAACCGAGCACCTGGACCGACCGGGAGGGGAACGCGCGCGCTTCGCTGGAAGTACGGGCACGGACTGTGAGGTTTCTCAGTGCACGTGAAGAGGCCCAGAGCCTGGTATCAGGGCCAAATCAAAGCGAAGACGTACCATTCTAGCCCACAGAGCGTCGCTGGCACTGACCTGCCCCCGAGTTCGGTAGGCAAAGGGGCGAGTTATCTTTCGACACTTTTCCCCTAAGCCCCCGGTCAAACCGGACGTGATAGTTTCCCATCATCCGGCTTTCTCAGATCAGCTACGCTGAGCAGTTTGTTCCTTTCACTCAGGACATTGAGTACAGTTTCAGTTGTTCGCATCTCGCGCCCCCTCATCGTACTCGCAGTCATAGCTTCACCTGTCTCCCTTCCCCCTGTGAGTGGCTTTCCCACTCTCCCTGGTCGGTCGTTACTCCGACGAGTACTATGGAGACTCCGTACCCGTATGACTCGCATCACTTAGGGCATCCCGTGTTCCGGTTCACAATCTCCGTAATAGCGGCCCTTAGACCCCCCTCAGTGCATCCTTACCCTGCTTCGTTAGCAGATTCTCCCCATTGGCAGGTTCCCACGGACGTAACATATTTCCGTGAGTGTGGTGGGAGTCCGAACAAACATCATTCGGGTTTCTATGGGGTTCGGGTATCAGTCACTTTTCCCTTGGATGTGGTTTGCTCCAGATGGACGCTGGGGTTCCTTTCATAGTCATAGGTCGCAGGTCTTGCCGGTCTAGTATTTTCGTGACTGTCCTACTCTCCGGCTTTACTGTCATGCTATTGTCCCCTTGCTCTTTCGAGAACTTCCCCTGTTGCCAGGGTCAGGGTAAGACAGTTGACCTTTAGGATATCCTGCTCTTAAGCCTGGTATCCAGGCTAGAAATTGTGCCGTGACACGGCGCACCGTTTGTACCACCCGTTATGTTAGTCCGGCAAGCACGGGGACAGGTTCGGCAGGCAAAAGGGCCTCAGGCGCCGGCGGCCGATAGCCTAGAGAGTTGTGCGGTCTGAATCCCATTGTAAGTCTGCTTGTAGCGCTCCGTCAGCACACGCACCTCCAACTTTCTTATCAATCTTATCGCCGGTCTGATTGCCAACACTTGGCAACTCCAAAACCGTCTCAACATCCCTCCGAAAATGAGTTGGTCCTTTTGCCAACCACTACTTAACTCCGAACTCAGGTTAACGAGGTTTTTTAGACTCCTATCTTATATCACAGCCTACAAGTCCTGTGCTTCAGTAGCTTACAGTGACGAGAACCGATCCTCCTTCGTATCTCTGGCTTAGTTGATTGACACAACTGTAGGTTCTTCTGTGCCCGCCGCTGATGAAGCGTCTCGGAACAGTTCAACGACCGTTGGATGGCAGGTGAAAACCAGAATTTGGTTGGAGTCGGATAGCTGCGTGAAGGCGACGGCGGCCTGAAACGCTCGATCGGGATCGAAGTTCACGAGAATCTCATCAACAATGACGGGGAGCGGCTCCGTTCTCTGACCAAGTTCGCGGATCAATCCAAAACGGAGGGCTAGGAACAACTGCTCTCGCGTGCCCCGGCTCAGTTCAGACGGCTGCTTACTCCGCCCATCAACATCCGTCACAGTGATCGTCTGCTCACCGAGAGGAGAGAAGACTTGCGGGTACCGCCCTTTGGTGATCGCTGCGAAAACCTTCTGCGCATAACGAACAACTTCTGGCTGCCGTTCGCGCTCGAACTTTCCACGCGCCTCATAAAGCAGGTTTTGGGCGAGGGTGAGCCGGGACCAATCGCGCGCGTAATCCTTTAACTGCTCCAGGAGAATGTTCCGCTCCATGCGCATCCTCGACGACTCCTCTTCACTCACGAGGTTGTCGAGTTCAGTCCGGATGGAACCACTCTGGGCCGACAGGTCACCATGTTGTGCGTCGACACCGGCCCGTTCTTCCTCCAACGAGGTTATCTCATCGGTGATCGACTGGAGGTTTGTGCCTGCGAGGTCGGTCTTCAGAGATTCCAGCGGTTCACCCGGTCCGCTAAGACGTTGAAGCTGGACGAGTGCGGTTCGGGACTTACTTTCGAGTTCCGCCCGCCTTTCTGAGAAACCTGCTCGCCTGCGGAAATCTTCAGCGTCCTCAGCTCCCCCGATTCTAAACAACTGTTCAAGTTCCTCCTTGGCCTCCTGAAATTCGGCTCGGCGCTCTTCCAACCGGCGTATGACAGCTTCCATTTCCCTCCTCGCGTCGCTCCGCTTTCTGACATTTTCCCGGACTTCCTCATGCAGCTTGACAAGCCTGTCCGCTGCCACGGTAATTGCGCGCCCGTCGTCCCGATCAAAGGCAACACCGAAAGAGGTCGCAAGGGGATCAACGACTTCAACATAATCGTCGATGTCATTCTCGATATCCTCGATACGCAGCCGCCAAGTTCGTACTTCGCCGAGCCAACTGCGTCCAAGTTCAATCTGTTTCTGCAGCACGTCGGCGGTCTCCGGCGTGTACGTATCAAGCAGGCCGCGGGTCTCCAGCCAGTGCTGCCACTCGCGTTGCGCTGAAACGAGTTGCCTTTTTACATCTTCGACGTCAGCAGCGGACTCCTCAACACGAGTGCGGCGCTGACTCGTCAGTTCCTTTGCAGTGTCAACCGCTTCAGAGAGTCGAGTCCACTCGTGCAGCCTGTGCTCCTCTTCGTCGACCGACTCTTCTGCTGCAAGAATGGACGACTCATCTACCTCTTCAAGTCCAAGAGGGGCTGCTTCCCGTATCATCCTGGATTGGAGACTCTGCATATCCGCTTCAGCGCGTTGAAGCGAATCACGGATGGGGGAGGCAAGAGGCGATTCCCCGGTAACTGCAAGACCGGTTCTGCCGGTCATGAACAGATATATGGCCAGACTGCCGAGTGCAACACCAGCTATGATTCCAATATAGAGTGACATTGCGCCCCAAACCGCTCCTCCGACCACGAGTGCAATGCCAACCGCCATACTGGTGGCGGCAACGGCTCTGCTGCGGTCCGCCCCACCTGGCGGACGTTCCGTACTTTCCAGGCTGTTCAACTGATTTTGCAGATTCAACACGTTCTGTCGGTGGCGGTCGAGTTCGTTGACTCGCGACCTTGTCGTGCGAATCAGGTTGCGGTGCGATCGTATCTGTTCGGCATCCAGGGACGGCTCGTTGAAGGACTGAAAGTCACGGGCAGCCCTTTCCTCGACGTCGATTGCCTCCACCAATGCGACTTTGTTCTGGTCATGGGACGATCTGCGCCGCGAAAGCACGTCTGAAACATCACGCCGCCTTTCGCGGTGCTCGCCGATTTCCTGGCGTACGGCGATAGAGAAATCGAACTCTTCCAACCTGGTCTCATTCCAGTCCTGTCCCAGATCTCTAAGTGTTTCGGCGAGGGTTCTCTCGCGCTCTCTCAGCTCAGCCAGCCTCTCCGGCAAATCTTTGACTAACCCGTCGAAATCTGTTCGTCCTTCTTGCAGACGCCGGATGCCGGATGAGTGTTGAAGAATGGCCTCGTGTTCAACCTGAATTTCTGCTGCTCGCTCTGACTCTGCCACCTGAGCTTCCTCGAACGCGCACTCGCGCCGCGCGTTTCTGACGCGCTCTTCTAACATTTCCAAACGACTTATGCCGTCCACCGGGAAGTTATCTATAGTCGGCAAAGAGGCTATCTCCTGTTGGGTCGACACCATTTCGTTCCATGGGTCCCAGGCGCTCTGAAGCTTCTTCTGATGATCAAGGCGCGATCGAATCTCATGCCGACAGACAGCAATGCCTTCGATTTCAGTCTCGACCTGCTGTTGACGGGTGATCAGAACTCCATACCTCCCTGCGTTCTCTTCGATGTCTCTGAGCTTGCCGTCAAGAACTTGAAGCTCCTTGTGAACAGTGTTGATTTTCCGACTCTGTTTGCGTCCCTGTTTGCGGAAAAGGGTCCCTCGCTTGTCCCCGATCGATTTCATGGCATTCGGAAGCGACGTCACGCCCATACCCGCACTGTAAATCTGGTTATTGACGTTCGCATCTTTGAGCAAGTCGCTGCTGTGGAGTTCGTCGAGAGTGAATGCAAAGACCTGATCAAATACGTCCCTGGAGTTGTTGCCCAGCATCTGAGCGAGCATCGTCTCATCTTGCGGCGCCCCCGTTGCTGACATAAGGCTGATCCCCCCGGATCGGCCTCCCTTGAACCGGCTGACAACGCTCAGGTGTTCATCCTGGTCAATTAGAGTTACACGTCCGCCATGACGACCCCCTGCCAGCGGTGGGTAGTCATCGGGCCTGGATCGAAAGCCGAACAAGACCGTACGTATGAACTCCAGCAATGTGCTTTTGCCTGCTTCGTTTGGCCCGAAGAAGACGGTTACCGGCCGGTCCAGCGGCCCGAATTTCTTGCCGGCGAACTGCCCGAATCCGTCGATGTAAATCTCACGAATCCTCATACGTCATCTCCGGCGAGCTGGTCAACGACAATCGCCTCCGCCTCGTCAACCAACGCGGCGAAATCGTCCCCGCTGGGAATATAGTCGGACAAGAGCTTTCGATAGCGGCTGTGATGATACAGGTCTGAAAACTCGGCACCCAAACGCTCTTGCAGTTCGGGGACGTCCTTTGCCCGATCCACTGTCCTGAGCAGTTCGGCTACAAAGTCGGAACCCTCGATACGCTCTTGCCGATTGAACGGCGCGCTCGTTTCGTCTTCGATGCGCTCGCACCAGACAAACGGCGAGCGCCCTTCCCACTCGCCGTTCAGATCGTCTGTCAGACCCTCGATAGAATTCGGCCGCCGCAGAGTACTGTGCAAACTGCCCCGCCCGACCAAAGTCACTTGCAACACGACCGGTCGGCCGCCAGCATTCCCCTGAGCGTCGGTCATACTCTGTTCGAGACTGTCCAGCAACTCCTGCTCAGTCTCTATCCGGGAAATATCGAGGATGGACCGCTCCCACCGCACGGTGTCCACGGCCCTGAAATCCAACTGCACGTTTCCTGCTATGTCCACTTCTACAAGGTATACACCGTGCGCGCCGCCCTCATTCGGATGTCTGCCTTGGGAATTGCCCGGGTATATCACAACTGGGGACTTATCGCTGAGTATCTGCCTCGTATGTACGTGGCCCAGCGCCCAGTAATCGATTTCGGACAATCGGAGATCGTCCAACGAACACGGGGCATAGGAGGCGTGCCCCGCGTTGCCGTCAACGTTGGCATGCATCAAGCCGATAGAAAAGGCACTGGAATTGACTTTTTTGAGACCTCGCACCAGGTTGTCGTGAACTTCGCGCGTCGGATAACTGATGCCGTGAACGACCGCACGTTCGGGTTCATTCTCGAACACCGGCGCGGCCTCAAACTGCGCGCCAAAACGGATACAGCTTGGCGGATACTCAAGTCGCGCTTCCCAACCGTCGAGGGGATCATGGTTGCCGTGGCAGACAAATGAGGGTATGCCGGCATCGTGCAGTTGTTTAAGGCCCGCGATGAACCTGAGTTGCGCGCGCAAGCTCCGATCAGCCGAATCGTACACATCGCCCGCAACGAGCAACGCGTCCACCTGCTCGTCGATGCAGAGCTTGACAATGTTCTCGTAAGCCCTGAACGTCGCCTCGTGCAGTGCGTTTGCCACATTCTCAGGGGCAGTGGCCTTTATACCGACAAAGGGGCTGTCGAGATGCAGATCGGCGGCATGTACGAAGCGAAGAAGGGACATGTATCTCTGTCAATTCCGGTTGGATGGCTGGACAAATATAGCTGATCGCTTTCTGTATGGCCAATCATTGTGGTCCCTATTGATAGAAATTCCCACTGCCACCCACACAGAATCTACAACGGGAACCATCTCCTGCCAGAAGTCTCTTCTTCAGATTTTTTTCTTAGCCATTCATCCCTTACGTCGCTGTTTCAACCTTCTTCAAAACTATAATTGGTGGACTAACTGTGAGCGCAAAGCCTCTACCCCAACCACCTTGTGGCCCACTCCGCGTGTTCAGCACGGGTGTAGTCGGCGACCATGCCAGCACTACGCCAGCATCCCTGCGCCATGATCTCATGCGTGGGCGCACCGGCCCTCGCCATGCGCCGCGCCATCCCGACCCGCCCGGAATGCCCGCTGTAGCCGGCACCCAGGCCTGCCGCCCTGGCCGCGGCCTTGACGCGGCGCGAGATCGACGACACCGACAGGCCCTCGCAGTCTATGCGTGATTCCTTCGCAACGAGACTCTTTTCGCCGGAGGAGCCAAACTGCTTCTCCAGGCTCCCCCAGCGCTCACCCCGTCTCAATCCGGTGATGGCAGCTCCTGACATGCCACGTGTTCGCTGCCGTCCACTGAGTCATACGCGTTGAAGATGAGCCTCGAGTCTGGCGTTATGCCGGGGAAGTCCCCGACCAGCGTGATCGTGTCGGCGACGGGAGACACGACAATCGCCGCTTCCCCCATCCTTCTGAACCCGTCCTGGACTCTCCTCGAGGTATAAGCCTCCACCTTGCTCTCGATCGACGCAGCGGTATTGTTGTCTACGTTCTCTGGCAGGACGGTATGGGTGGCAGACATCTCGTAGTCCAGCCCGAACTGACCGCCCTCCTCACCGGGGTCAACATCAATCGAAATTTCCCAGCGGTACTCGTACGCTCTTTCGCCTACGCCTTCTCGGTCGAACGCGAGCCTTTCCGGCACGTCCCGGAACTGGATGATGACCGCAAGTGTCTCACCGATCAGAGCCGTACTCACGCCGGTAATGTCAGTGTGGCCCGGCAGTTCGTCAGATACCTCGTCGACTACCGTCTGCAGCGGCTTGATTATGGCCTCGTCCGCGCCGCAAGGGCCGGGAAACAACCACCAGTTCATGGGAAGGTGACACTCCAGCTGGTCTTCGCCTCTCAGCACGTCGTCTGTAACAAAAACGAGTCGCGACGCCGCACTGATTCCGGGTATGGTTCCACGCAGGGTAACCGTGTCAGCCTCGGCCGAGGCAATATAGCTCGATTCCCCGAAAGCGGTAAAGCTTCTTGAGCCAATTTTCCAAACGTCTGACCCGAGTCCGTCTGAGACTGGGGCTACGTGGTTTTCCCCGCTTTCTGACAGGAAAGCAATATGATAAGCCGACAGCAGGTACTCGAAGCCTCCGCCAAAACCGGTATTCCTGTCATTGTCGACGTCGATATGCACCGCCCACCTGTACTCCATCATGCCTTTCTGAATTCCGGTTCGGTTGAGAGTCAGGCTCTCCGGAAGGTCCCGCAGATGGAATACCACTGTCAGCTTCTCGCCCGACAAGGATGAGTCGATGCCGGTGATGTCGATGTGGGCGTTGTCAGCGTCTACGGGCTCATCGGACTTGACAAGACTCTTTACGAGTACATCCGAAACGTCGTCGGTCACCGAACTGCCCGGGGTAAAGGCTTCAACGGAACCACACTTGGCAGGCGCCTCGTCCCAGAAAGCCGACGCCAGACATCCAACTGTATCGGACCCGTACAGATAGTCGTAGACCCCGAACGTAAGTCGCGATTGCGGCGAGATGCCATGAACGGCCCCGCTGAGAGTAACCGTGTTGGCTTCGGCAGACGCTTCCAGTCTGGCGCTGCCGATGAACAGACCTC
Source organism: Caldilineaceae bacterium (assembly GCA_965204705.1). GTDB lineage: Bacteria > Chloroflexota > Anaerolineae > Caldilineales > Caldilineaceae > Bin5. The sequence goes on from CBDBFE010000001.1 coordinate 30,615, forward strand.
TGACGTCGCCGTCTGTTGACAGCACCCAGCCCGCGGCCTCCGTCCCGTTCTCGATCGACTGTCTGCTATTGGTGCCGACTTTCGATGACGGCGCGAAATGGTAGCCCATAAGCGCAAAGTCGGCCCCCCCAATGCCGGTCTCTTTATCACCGTCCGCGTCGACCGATACCTGCCATATATACTCCATCTGCCCTTCCGCCACGCCGGTTCGATTGAAAGTGAGCCTGTCCGGCAGGTCCCGCAGATGGAATACGACCGTCAGAATACCGTCGCGCAAATAGGTGTCGACTTCAGTTATGTCGATATGCGGCGGCAGTGAATTCGAGATTTCGTCGGTCGCGGTTTGACCGGGCAGGATGGAATCTGGGCCGGATTCGCAGTCGCCAAGTGTCACACGCTCGCCAAAGCCGGGAAAACACCCTGCCTGATCGGAACCGCCCAGCGCATCAGTGCTCCTGAATGCAAGCCTCACCTCCGGCCTGAGCCTTGGTACGCCCCCCGTTATCGTGATCGTGTCCGCTTCGGCAGACAGTTCGACCCTGGCATTCAAAACAGGATGCGGCCCGTCGATGCCCAAGGACCAGAGGTTTGCCTTCAATATGTTCCCGATTTCAACCGGCCGACTGCCCCCGCTGTCTGCTTCCGATACTTCATGATAGGCCGACAGAAAATATTCGAATCCTCCCATAAAGCCGGTGCCCGGGTCGTCGTCCAGGTCCACCCACACTTCCCAGCTGTACTCGATCGAGCCGGGTGCAACGCCCGGCCGGTCGAATGTCAGCCTCTCTGGAAGATCTCTCACGTGAAAGACGGCAGTCAGAATCTTCCCCCCTGAGATGGAGGTGCTGACTCTGGCAATGTCCGTATGGGCGGCCAGTTCGTCGGAGAGGTCGTCGGTGACAATATCGCCCGGCCTGATTATGCCGGCAGGGTCACACGAGCCGGCTGCGCTGTCCCCGGTCAAACCCTGCTGGGCAGCCGCGCTTCCTGGCGCCAGTGCCGCCAATAGGACAAGTAGAAAGAATGGGGTAAAGCTCTTGGTCTTCATCGACGGATCTCCCGAAAAAATTAGCCGGCCGGAAACCCGGCCGGAGTGCCCGGAGAAGTTATCGCCCAAGCCTGCCGCCAGGGGCGCATAGAAGCGGAGCAGAAGCATATCATGGCATAAGACAAGAAAAAACACGGGCGCACAGCACGCCATCGTCAACTTTTCGAGATCAATCGAAGGCCAACAGCCTCTTGAAGGTGACGCACTTACGGATAAAACGTCCCGGTTCGACAATGACATCCAGAAACATTTACCTGCTGAACGTGTTCTTGGGAGGCGTTCAGGGGGGCGGGGGCGTAACCGCGGTTGGCGGCGCATCACAGCTGCAGATAGAGAAGAGGCGCGACAGATCTTGGCACAGCGCCTTGCAAGTGAGACAGAGAAGCAAGCGTGCCAGCGCCTGGCTACGCTGGCACGAATAAGAGAGTGTCAACCTGGAGACGGCGTTAACGGTGGCCCGCACGGCTGCCAGTGACGACATGCTCGCCGAAATCAAAAAGAGGCTTATATGCGCTCTGCATACCGCCTCCCTAGAGGAAACTGTCAGCGGCTGCAATCATCCTCCGAACCGGCCGGATTGCACTCTATTCGAGGGGCGGCGCCCCAAAAAGGGGCATGGGCGCCCCTCCCCATTCCCCTTATGGGGTTATGGGGAAAAATGGGGGGTCCCCTTTTTACTCTGGAGAGCGTTACCTGATATGTAATGAAGCGTTACCTGATATGTAGTCAAGCGTTACCTGATATGTAATAAAGCGTTACCTGATATGTATTTTGGCCAAAGCGTTACCTGATATGTAGTCAAAGGACGAATCCTGCGCCCCAGCCGTTCGGGGGTAGAATTCGGTATCCCTCGTCTGCCTCCACGATGTTGCAGTAACCTTGCTCAGCCATAAGGCGCAAGCCACGAATGGAATCTAACCGGCGTTTGCGGATTGCCGTCGGGGACAGTTGTTTCTCAGCCGGACCAAATGCAAGTTCCATTACCTGGTCGGGGGTCAGGATGGGATAGACATTCGCCGCCGGATTGGGATCCCGTGCCGCTTCGGCAACGCTATAGACACGCTCGTCCTCCGCGTTCAGTGCCACAACGTCATCCCGTAGCCGTCGTTTGTCCTCCTTGCCGGTCATATACTGTCGGATCGGGTTGCCACCCTCGTCTGTTAGGACCTCGCCGTCCTCGCCCAACAGATCGCGGCTTTCATTGCGGTACATGCGCGGTTCTGTTGGCTGATGTAGCGTCCCCCCCGTCGCCCGTACCGGTCCCACAGGTAGCACAACCCCAATTCCGCACGCCAGCGGAGAACGGACTGCTGCGCCAGTACCCGCAAGGCAGGTTTGTAAACAAGTGGACCGAGATCATTGACGCCTGGAGGGTAGTTGACTTCAAACACCACCTTATCGCGGTAGGCATTCCATGCCCTTGGCATGTTCCGTACCAGAACTGCAGCCCACCTTCCACCACGACCATCTTCGCCTTCCCACGGGAATCGAAGGTTGTGCACCCGATGGAGAGCGGCCTCTACAGCGGGGTATCGGTTGCGTTCATACCGGCCATTTGGAAACAGCCACGAACTCGTCGATTCAACCAAATCACCAAATTCCACCTCAAGAGTTCGCTGGCCGATTCGACTCCTGGTCTGCACCAATAAGATCACTTCGAGCCAAATGCGGGCATCATATGGCGCGCCTTTTCCCGGCCTCTTCCCCGCCGCCGCATCCCAGTAGTAGAGCGGAAGGGTGGGGATCAATGTCTCCTCAACCGGCGCCAATCCCGGCAGATATGCCTGTGTATCCTCTTGAAAACCGGTATGTGCTGGTAAGTCCTCATAATCCAACAGATCGGACGTGACTCGGATCGGTCGCACCGTTGCAAGAGTCTCGGGGAGTATCGCTGTTCCTCGATCGTCCGGCGAGCAGCGCCGCAGCCAACCCTCGATTAGCGCGGCAAGAGGATGTTTCAGGCCGCCGCGTTTCTCATTCGGGATCGCCTGGTAGAGCCGGTGCACGGATTTGAAGTCGTCCCTCGTCATCATCGCCAACCTGCCCGTCGCCATATCCAGCGCGGGCCCGGTAAGGCTGCCGTCCGGCAGTTCGCGGAACAGTTCTGGCGGGATCGGGATCACGCTCTTCTGCTCGCTTACCGTTAAGCCCGTTTCTAACGCCATGCGCGCGCGGATTAACGCGTCCAGCCGGTCCCAGGCCTGAGCCCGCGCGTCGACCATCCGCGTTTCACCCATCGCGTCCGCCACGTCTTCCGGCGTGGGCAGCTGCGTATCATCTGGCAGGCCGATTTTGCCGATAGCCGTGCGATAACAGAGATCGCCCCACGCCTGATCAAAGGTCGCTTGTGTCAATATCCGCCCTCCTTGTCTTGCCTGCCCCATATTTCGCTATGACCTTCCGCCACGCCTCCGCGGAAGCGGTCTGCCCCTTCTTGGACGCGCTGGCGCGGCTGGGATTGACGAAGCCCTTGCTCTTCAACCCGTGTAACTGCTCCTCGCTCACCTCCTCACCTGAAAGCGGCCCGCCCTCCAATGTATGCACTTTCGGTGGCGGGGCCTGATCACTCTTCACCCGCCACGTCCAATGCGTGCTGGCGGTGCGTTCCAGGTAAACGGCCTCGGGGACCGGGCCGTAGGAAGCCTTGGCGCATCTAAGCGCCGGCCCCCCTTCCATATCCAGATGCCACCGCCAGCGCGACGCATTGTGCCAGTCGGTGTTGCCGCTGTAGCCCTGCTCTTTGCCCTCGCCGCTCTTGGCGGGGTGATGGATGATCAGGATGGCGCAGTCGCGCGCGCGTCCCCAGGCGTCCCAACTTCCCATGAATTCTCGCACTTGGGCCCGCTCATTCTCTCCCGACCCGTAGGCAGCCGCGAGCGAATCGAGCACCAGTAGATCGGGGGCATGATCCAGGGTCTCGCAGTACCGGCGTAGCGCCTCCCCCGCGCTCGTCTCCTTTGCTCGGCTGTTTGTCAGATCGCCGGCCCAGAGCGGCCCTAGGCCCTGCATGTCCAAAAAAAGCAGGCGGTTGTCAATCCGCCTTGTCAAAAGGTCCGGAGCATCCTGGCCAAGCCAGGGGGCGCTGACCGTTTCGGCCTGCTCAACATAATTCAGGCGTCGTCGGATCTCATCAGCCTCATCCTCCCAGCTGGCAAAGACGACGGTGCCGGCCGCAACATCGGGCATGACCAGCTTGTCTCCCGCTCGTCCTATCCACGCGCCGCCGCCATCCGCCATCAACGCCGCCAGCTGGAGTGCCAGCATACTCTTGCCGGCGCCCCCCTCTGCCGATAGGATCCCGATGCGCCCCCGTGGCAGCCAGCCTTTGATCAGCCATTCCCGCGGGGGTGCCTTCTTCTGCCAATCTGTGCGCTCTCGATCTTTCAGCACGTCCACCAGATCAGGAACCAGCAGGGATTCAACAAAAGTCCACGCCGCCCGCTGCCTTTCCGGGTCGCCGCTGTGCAGGTCATCGATCACCTCAGCGGGCTCGCGTCCTCCCAGCACGCCCTCTGTAGCGTTCCCCTGCACGCTCTTGGGACGCAACGCCTGCACCGCGGCCACCGCCGCCGCATCGGGTGTCTGCCCGGCGCGCAACGCGTCCACGATTCTTGCCAGTTCCAAGGCGCCCTCCTGCGGCTTCACTCTCACAGTATCGCCGGCGATCCCCTGCCCGTTCTGCGTTCCGTTTTCAGCCCGCATGTCCATCCCCTGTATTCTCCTGCAAAGGTGCTGACGCCGGATCGTGGCCGGCAGCAAGTTGTTTGATCTGCACGGCATACCCCTGGTTCGCCCACCTCTGCGCCGCCTGTTGCGCCGCCCGCATCCCCGCCTCGTCAGCATCCGGCCACAGAGTTACTGCAGCGAACCAGCCCGCCTCAATGCGGCCGTAGCCCGTACCGGCGCAGACCGCCGCAATCGCCGGCTCGTCAGCATACCGCAGGATTCGCAGACCGTCCGCCAGACCCTCGCACACGTGCAGATGGCAGGCGCCTGTCCCCGGCCGTTTGCGCCACAACAGGCCGTAGGCCGACGCATCTGATCCGAATGTCCGCTTGTCCCCGCCTCCCCCTGTCCAATGCTGCGCCTTCTGCCCATCCGCGTCGATAGCGACCAGATGCACCTTGCCCGGATCGGCCAGGGGGGCGTCCAGTCTCGGCATCGCCATCACCAGCGCCCCGGCCGCCCTGCTGTCCGGGCGTACGCCCCTGCCGGCCGGCATCTTTTTCTTGGGCAGCCAGCGCACCCCTTCCGGGAGGGGTTCGCCAGGCGGCCACAGCCCGCCCTTCGCCTTGCCGGCCAGCCAGCGGCTCACCGGGTGATGCGCCGGGGCCTGGCCGGTACTCACGGCCGCGGCAGCCCACAGCCTCGCCGCGTACGCCGCCGTGTCGCCGCCTGTGCGTCCCCGTGCGCTTTTGTGCGCAGTTTCTGGGCCCGGCATACCTGCACGCCCCTTTCTCTCTGCCCTGCACCCCTGCGCGCCGTCTGTGATGCCTCTGTGGCTGGGCGCCCGCGCCTCCCAGGGAGGAAGCCCCGCCGCCTGTCGCAGATTGTCGCGGGCGCGGTTGCGGCTTTCCGCGCTTTCATGGCAGCCCCGCGAAAAACAGCGAACGATCAGCTTGTCGGGGTCGTCGTCGGGAGAACGGAACGCGAGCCCGTCCGCGGTGTCGCCGCCGTGACAGATCGCCGTTGACGTGCGCCACCAGCCGCCCGCGCGCTTCGCGCCGATCGCAGCTGCAATCGTGTCAGCTAAAGTCATGCGCCCCCCGTTCACTCCGCAGAGGAGTGCCGGTGAGCGGATATTCACTTGTAGACATTCTGAGATCTCCTAAGCTGTGTAGACCGCTCGCCAAAGCGGTGACAATGCCCAATGCCCCGATTGTAGCACAGGTTTGCGGATCCATACAACGACAAAGCCCGCCGGGTAGGCGGGCCATGCGGCGTCTGTTGGCGGGCAGACACGGTGGGCATTGCACCAGATGTGCGCTTAGGAAACACAACTGGAGTTTTCAGTCCGACGTGCTCATGATGGCACAGAAAGCCGATTTTCGCGCCTTTTCCGCACCCGCATCAGCTACGTCGTACTGACTGATAACATACACTACGGTGGTGCGTTTGTCAATAATTTACGCAAGTGAATTTGCGCATCAGGCCGCCGCCGCTGCAGGCCTGAACGACAAGTTCAGCGGGCACAAGAGACATCCGAACTGCGGGGAGCGCACGACCACCTGGCAACGAAAGAGGATGTGGCGAGGTCTACGTTGACACGGATCAAACGGCTGATTGGCGTAGTGGCCGTGCCGACCGTGCTCGCTTTGATCAATATAATCATCCGGATCACAGGTTAAGTTATCACAGAGCACACCCCGGTGTAAGTTCGGACGTACTTGGAGAGAATTGCGCCTGCGGGCGTGGATACGTTACGGCCGAACAGATCCCCGCTATCACGACCGATAAAATCCCTTCGCAGCAATCGCAGCCGTTTGGGACGAACCCAGGGTGGCCGGTGCCGTCGCCGAATTGGTCGGTTCTTGCGGCCCGTTTTGGCCCTTCATACCGATGTAGTACAGTGGAATAAGAAGCGGCCGGGCGGCGCTGGCACGCCCCCGGCCCGGCCCACGAGAGGGAGATTCATGGACGCCCCACAGCTTATCACCATCAACGGCACCCACAAATTCAGACCCTCCCGCGTCGCCGGCCCCGCACACGCGGAAATAGCACCGACCCCGGACACGCTGGCAGGGGCGCAAAGCACGCAAACATACCGGCGGACAAGCGCCGGCTGCAGCGGCAAACTTCTATTTAGTGAATTTCGCACAACGTGAGGGGGTTCGGGAGCGCAGAATGGCGGAAGAAATCACCGCACTATGGCAGGAAGCAGAGCAGCATCTGAGGGCCTTCGAGCAGTTGGCCCGGCGGACCGTCGAGGAAGCCTGGCTGGCTGGCGATGCGTTGCTCCGTATCAGGCAGCAGTTGCCGCACGGGGCTTGGCTGCCGGCGCTCAAAGAGCGCGGCATCGCCTACACGACCGCAAACCGCTTTATCCGGCTGCGCCAGCAATATTCCGAAATTAACCAAGTTGGTGAATTTGGCAGTGTGTCGGCGGCCCTGACCAGAGGACGGTCAGCCCGGCCCCGGAGGACGGCCAGTCCCTATCTGGTGACCCTCGATGACCTGTGGGATTGGGAGCGGTGGGGGCCGTCGGCCATTGCCCGGCGGTTCATGGAGCCGGACGAAATCGATACCTTCGGTTCGGCCATCGAGGGCGCGGTCAGGCAGTACATCGAAGAAAGCGAGACCCGCGAGGAGTTGTTCCAGGCCCTGGTCTGGTTCCGGCTGGCCCTGTCGTGTCAGGTGGATTTCGGCCCCTACGAGAACGACCCTGGCGCCAGGGCCGAAACGGGCAGGCGGGATGCGGCATACCGGGACGAGGACTTCTATTGGGTCGGGGACCTGGAGGATTTCTTGCGCCTGACAGACACCCATGTGGCCAGACTCCCCCAAAATCCATAGGAACATCTTGTCCGGGTAGGCGGCTGCGATCACGCGGTGGGCCCGGCCGCTGAACATCTCGCGCATGGCTTGGTAGCAGCGCCGCTCCTGCATTGCCCGGACGTTGATCGCGTTGACGATTGCCTTGCGCTCGGATACTGTCCGCACTGCCTGAATCTCCCCATCTGACCGCTGCGCCGAGCGAAGGACGCCGAGCGAAGGACGCAGAGCTCGCCTACCGCAAAGAGCTGATCGAGCCCAGCAACAAGCGGTGCCCCGGCCCGCGAGGCGAGGGCTCATGGACACCCCACAAACTATCACGACCTAGCCGCCCACAAATTCAGACTCTCCCACGTCGCCGGCTCCGCACACGCGAAGATAGGACCGACCCCAGGCGCGTCCGCAGGGGCGCACAGTGTCGATTGTGTCGAGATGGATGCGGTGGCGGCATCCTTATCGGTTAGTGAATTTTGCGCAACGTGAGGGGGTTCGGGAAATAGCCCAAACCGCTTTATCCGGCTCCGCCAGCACTGCTCGCAAATTAACCAAGTTGGTGAATTTGGCACTGTGCCGGCGCCCAGTCCCTAATGGTGAGCGCCAATTTCTGGGAATTATATACGAAAGTGGGGGTTATATACTTTAGGTCTTGTTGACAATTGGAGCAGGCCTCTTAAGAGCTGACAAATGCAAGCCCGCAGCTACCTCGCGCGACAGAAAAAGTGATTTCCCTAACCGTCCGCGGACCGGAAAGATCTTTTTCGCGTCCCTTCGCGCCTCTTCGCGGATCAAGAGCCGTTCTCCGCGCCCCTCCGTGTCCTCCGCGGACAAAAACGGTGTTCTCCGTGCCCTCCGTGGATCAAAAGCGGTTAGAAGTTCTCCGCGCCCCTCCGTCAGGGCGATTGCATCTAATTGGGTCACAAGACCCCGCGACACGACCTGATTCGAGCCAAACGCCTGAATAAGACGCCGAGAACAGTGCAAATCATCAGGTTTTCGGCGACCGGAGATCGGCTTTTTTGGCCGAAAACGATTGACTATTGGTAGGGGCGCCCCTTGTGGGTGCCCTTCGTGGGATATTTTGGCGCCCGGATTTAGATGCGATTGCCCTGCTACCTTGGCTGCCAGAGTATATAAACCCCACATAAGCGGTGTATACTGCCAGACAAAGGGTTTGAAATAACCCGGCGATTCGTGTCCCCGTTGTGAATGTATCCTGATGGCGGAAAGGCGCTGCCGGCCGGAATGCAAGAGCTCGCGTCAATGAATGCAGGAAGGGACCCCTATGAAATACAGAGCGCCTGTGCTGACCGCGAAACCCCTGGACATCTTTGTTCTGGTCGCAATACTCGCGGCGCTGGCTCCATCCTCCCCCCGCACAGATAGTGTAGCGCATGCACAGACAGACGCCTCGGCAGTTCCCGACGCGCCGGCGCCGACTGTGGCGTCCACTGGAGAGACAACGGTCGAGCTCAGTTGGATGCCGGTCTCCGGCGCTGCCAGCTACGAGCTCTGGGTGTGGGACAATGTCAACGACTGGCAACGTCTTGACGACGGCAACTTGACGTCCACCTCCTACACCCACGAGGGACTGACCGCCGGGAGGACCTACTACTATGCCATCCGTGCCGTAAATGCCGCCGGCCGGGCAGGCGCATGGTCGGAATACCTGCCCGTAACCACGCCCGCGAGTGCGCCGCAGGCGCAAGATACACCGACGCCCACGCCGACAGCCGCTCAGCCGCCCACTTCTACAACCACACCGACGCCCGCGCCCGCGCCGCTTCCAGGACCGGAGCTGTCCGCACGGACGACAGAGAACGGCGTGGAACTGAGTTGGGCCGCGGTGCCGGGCGCAGAGCGCTACGAGCTCTGGACGTGGTGGGCAAGCGATACCGGCTGGCAGCGTCTTGACGACGGCAGCCTGACCGCCACCACCTATACCCACGAGGGACTTGCCGCCGGAAGGACCTACCACTACGCGATCCGCGCCGTGGACGCCAGCGGTGTGCCGGGCGCATGGTCGGCGTTCGTGTCCGCGACCGCACCCGAGTCCTCGCAGCCCTTGGGGGCGCCGGCGCTGACGGCTGTGACCACGCTGACGACAACGGTCGAGCTCAGTTGGACGCCGGTCTCCGGTTCGGCCAGGTACGAGCTTTGGGTATGGTGGGACAGCGACCCCGGCTGGCAACGTCTGGATGACGGCAGCCTGACAGGCGCCTCCTACACCCACGAAGGACTGACCGCCGGAAGAAGCTACTACTACGCCGTCTGCACCGTGGACGGCGGCGGCAACCGGGGCGCGTGCTCGGAGAACGTGTCCGCGACCGTGCCCGAATCCCCGGCAGTTCCGGTCGCGAACGAGCAGAGAGCCGCGCTGGTCGCCCTCTACCACGCGACCGGCGGCGCCAACTGGACGCAGAATGATAACTGGCTGAGCCAGCAGCCGCTCGCTGCCTGGCACGGCGTCGTCACCGACGCTAAAGGACACGTGACCGAACTGCGCCTCGCAAATACAGGGTTGAGCGGGCCAATTCCGGATTTGAGCGCGCTGACCAGCCTCACGACGCTGTCCCTTGAGTCCAACCAGTTGCGCGGGCCAATCCCGGACCTGAGCGCCCTCACCGGCCTGATCTGGCTGGACCTCGGCGGCAACCAGTTGAGCGGCCCGATTCCGGATCTGAACGCACTGACCGGCCTCGCGAGGCTGTCCCTGGGCGACAATGGGTTGAGCGGACCGATTCCGGATCTGAGTGCCCTCACCAGCCTGACGAGGCTGTCCCTTGAGGCCAACCAGCTGGGCGGGCCAATTCCGGATCTGAGCGCCCTCACCAACCTGGCGGAGCTGGTCCTCACCGGCAACCAGTTGAGCGGGTCGATTCCGGATCTGAGCGCCCTCACCAACCTGACCAAGTTGCGCCTTAACGCTAACCGGCTGAGCGGGCCGATTCCGGACCTGGGCGCCCTCTCCAACCTGACCTACCTGAGCCTCGGCTTCAACCGGTTGAGCGGGCCGATTCCGGACCTGAGCGCCCTCACCAACCTGACAAAATTGCGCATCTGGCACAACGGGTTGAGCGGGCCGATTCCGGATCTGAGCGCCCTCACCAACCTGGAGGCGCTGGTCCTCACCGGCAACCATCTGAGCGGGCCGATTCCGGACCTGGGCGCCCTCACCAACCTGACCAGGCTGGATCTCGGCTACAACGAGTTGACCGGGCCGATTCCGGACCTGGGCGCCCTCAGCAACTTGACGGAGCTGAACCTCACCCACAACCAGCTGAGCGGTCCGATTCCGGACCTGGGCGCCCTCAGCAACTTGACGGAGCTGAACCTCACCCACAACCAGCTGAGCGGTCCGATTCCGGATCTGGGCGCCCTCACCAACCTGACGAAGCTGGACCTCAGCGACAACCGGTTGAGCGGTCCGATTCCGGACCTGGGCGCCCTCAGCAACCTGACAGAGTTGAACCTTGGCGTCAACGTGTTGAACGGGCCGGTTCCGGACCTGGGCGCCCTCACCAGCCTGGCCTCCCTGAACCTCTACGACAACCGGTTGAGCGGGCCGATTCCGGATCTGAGCGCCCTCACCAACCTGACAGGGTTGTACCTGAATGTCAACGGGTTGAGCGGGTCGATTCCGGACCTGGGCGCCCTCACCAACCTGGCCGAGATGACTCTCAGCGCCAACCGGCTGAGCGGCCCAATCCCCGATCTGAGCGCACTGGTCAATCTGACGTGGCTGTCTCTCGGTCACAACCGGCTGAGCGGGTCGATTCCCGATCTGAGCGCACTGGTCAATCTGACGGGGCTGCACCTCAATAACAACCGGTTGAGCGGGTCGATTCCCGACCTGAGCGCTCTCATTAACCTGGCGAGCCTGTCCTTCGCAGGAAATCAGCTGTGCCTGCCTGAAGGCACGGACCTGTCCGGCCTGAGTGAGGCTGCGGCCTCTCACCTGCGGGGCCTGAATCTGCCATCCTGCGCGGGCGGACTGCCCCCGGTGACGCCGCAGACGCCGCAGACCCCACAGAACCCGGCCGCACCGGAGGAAAGAGCGGCGCTGATCGCACTCTACCGGGCAACCGACGGCGCCAACTGGGCGCGCAGCGAGAACTGGCTGAGCGATGCGCCGGTCGCTGCCTGGTACGGTGTTTTCACCGACGAAAGGGGTCGCGTAACCGGACTGGACCTCTCAACTAACCTGCTGCGCGGGCCGCTCCCGGATCTGAGTGCCCTTGCCAACCTGAAAGCGCTGGACCTCTCACGCAACGGGTTGAGCGGGCCGGTCCCGGACCTGGGGGCTCTCACCAACCTGACGAGGCTGGACCTCTCAGCTAACTTGCTGCGCGGACCGATCTCCGATCTGAGCGCCCTTGCCAACCTGAGAGAGCTGGACCTCGGCCACAACCGGTTGCGCGGGTCGATTCCAAATCTGAACGCCCTCACCAGCCTGACAAGGCTGGACCTGGGTGACAACAGGTTGAGCGGACCGGTCCCGGAGCTGAGCGCTCTCACCAACCTGACGGAACTGCAACTCGGCTACAACCGGTTGAGCGGGCCGATCCCGGAGTTGGGGACTCTCACCAGCCTGACGAAGCTGGACCTCGGCTCTAACCGCTTGAGCGGGCCGGTCCCGGATCTGAGCGCTCTAACCGGCCTGACGGAGCTGGTCCTTCAGTTCAATCAGTTGAGCGGGCCGATTCCGGAGTTGGGGACTCTCACCAGCCTGACGTGGCTGAACCTCACAGCCAATCAGTTGAGCGGGCCGATTCCTGATTTGAGCGCCCTCACCAGCCTGCGCTATTTGTCCCTCGGCGACAACCTGTTGAGCGGATCGATTCCTGATTTGAGCGCCCTCATGAATCTGGTGGATCTGTCCCTCGGTCACAACCAGTTGAGCGGGCCGCTTCCGGACTTGGGCGCCCTCATCAGCCTGACTTACCTGTACCTCGCCTCCAACCAGCTGAGCGGGCCGGTGCCGGATCTGGACGCCCTCACCAACCTGACCAGCCTCGACCTCTCATCCAATCAGCTGAGCGGGCCGGTGCCCGATCTGGATGCCCTCACCAACCTGACGAGCCTGCACCTCGGCTACAACCGGTTGAGTGGGTCGATTCCGGTCCTGGGCGCCCTCGCCAATCTGTCCTGGCTCTCCCTCAATCACAACCAGTTGAGCGGGCCGGTCCCGGACCTGGGCGCCCTCACCAATCTGACATACCTGGACCTCAGAGGCAATCTGTTGTGCCTGCCCGAAGGAGCGGTGTTGTCCGGTCTTAATCAAGCTGTGACCGCCCATCTGCATAGTCTTAATCTTCCGGCCTGTACGGAACGCTGAATATGCGGCGGCGCCGGACCTGCCGCGGACGTGACGCCGACCATCGGTAAAAGAGAACGTCCTGCGCAGGACAGGCGCGCTTCACGCGTTCCAAAGGTCTTACAGAATCCGGGCGTAATGCAGGAGGCCCCCGCTGCCAGCGACGGCAACGGGGGCCTCCTGGTATGCGCACCCGATTTGGCGGCAGGAGATGGCAGGGCAATCGCCTCTGAATCCGGACGCCAGGACATCCCGCCAAGGGCGCCCCTGCTGTTTGCACTGTTTTCGGCGGTTCTTTCGGAGTTGGGCTCGAATCAGCTGGCGTCGCGGGGCCTTGGCCCAATTAGATGCAATCTCCCCGGGGCTTCACAACCAAAGTTTTTGTGGAAACTGACGGGGCAGAAAGTCACATTCTTTATGAGGGCGGACCGTTCAAGACTGTAGAGCAAGCGCAGAAGTGGTGCGATGACAAATGGAACGCCCCCCGGAATCTGTCTGTGCGGCTACGGTATGCCCAGCTCGTCAACTTGTGGGAGATAAATCAATCGATTGGGGAACTGCTGGAACTGACTGAGGCGCGCTGGTAGTGTTGGGGACCCCTGCGGAATTTCGTTCGAAAACAGTGCAAACTATTGTAGGGGCGCCCCTTGTGGGTGCCCTTCGTGGGATATATTGGCGTCCGGATTTAGATGCGATTGCCCTGCATATACCCCACTTTCAGGCCCTGTTCGATCCCTTCAATCAAGATCGTTTCTTAGCCGCAGGACGACACCTGGCAGCCGGCACGCCAAGAGCGGGCCATCGCCTGCACGGCCGCAGACCGCTTTATCCGGCCGCGCCAGCACTGCCCGCAAATTAACCAACTTGGTGAATTTGGCACTATGCCGGCGGCCCTGACCGGAGGGAGGCCGGCCTCTATCTGGTGACCCTCGATGACCTGTGGGATTGGGAGCGGTGGGGTACGTGCTTGCTGCCTTTGCCGGTCAGGGCGATTGCATCTAATTGGGTCAAGACCCCACAGCACTACCTGATTCGAGCCAAACTCCTGAATAAGACGCCGAGAACAGTGCAAGTCATCGTGCGCGATCGCAAACTCTTAAGGTTTTCGGCGACCGGAGATCGGCTTTTTTGGCCGAAAACAGTGCAAACTATTGTAGGGGCGCCCCTTGTGGGTGCCCTTCGTGGGATATTTTGGCGCCCGGATTTAGATGCGATTGCCCTGCTTTGCCGGCGCCGTGCGCTTGTCTGCGCTCACTGTGTCCCTCCCTGTTTGGCGCGTAGATTGTCCATCACTTGCCCCGCAATCTTTCTGTTCGGTTTGGCCGGCGCCGTGGACGCTTCCGCCGCTTGCATGGCCGCGGCCGCCGTTGGATAGTTCCTGCCCCGCCCTGTCTCTTTCCCTTGCAGCGTGCGTACAACGAAAGCCCACAGGCCGGAACGCGCCAGCGACACAACCGCCGCCCGCGTGCGATTGGCAAGCTCGCTGTTGATATAGTCCCCGCGCCGCGTCAATTTCCATCCCCGCATTGTTCCCCCCTCATGCTTGCCGGCGCGGGCCGGTTGCCGCGCCGGCGCTGTCTCAGCCTTCGGGCTGTCTCACACAAACGCCCGCGTCCTCACGACCTATGCCGACCATCCTCGGTCCGGCTTTACTTTTCCCTTTGCAGGCTGCGTACAACGAACGCCACAGGCCGGAACGCGCCAACGACACAACCGCCGCCCGCGTCCGGTTATGGTACGATAAAGACTATGAGCGAGGCAACTATCCGGCAAATACCTGGCCTTCAGGCCCCGTTCGATTCCTTCAATCAAGATTGGTTCCTGGTCACAGGACGACACTTGGCTGCCGGACCTGAAAGACGATAAAGGGACGGTCGAGGAAGCCTGTCCGGCGAGTGATATGTTGCTCCGGACCAGGCAGCAGCTACCACACGGGGAATGGCTGCCGGCACGCCAAGAGCGGGGCATCGCCTGCACGACCGCAAACCGCTTTATCCTACTGCGCCAGCAGTACTCGCAAATTAACCAAGTTGGTGAATTTGGCACTGTGTCGGCGGCCAGTCCCTTATGGTGAGCCCCAATCTTTGGCCCACGAAAAGGGGAATATGAGGATTAGACAATTCTGTGAACCAGTACATCCCGCACTTCATGGCTCTGCTCGTCGGCGGACTGGTCGGCTATGCGACGGGCAGCTATACTTTCGTCATGCTGGAGGGCGAGAGAATATCCTGGCGACTCAAGATAGCTGTTGCCGTGTTTGTGATGGCTGGCAGCTCGGGGATGATTGCCTTCCTGTTTCGAGAGCTGGCATTCGAGATTGCGATCTTCTACGCGCTCGGCTTCACCTTTGCGCTGGCCCTGTTCAGCATGGGAGACCGTATCCCATGCGGCGACACGTGAACCTGGCTTCCAATGTGGGAGGACCTGATGAATAGACCCGTTGTCCTCGTGCTCGTGTTGGTCCTTGCGGCGTGCAATCCGATTCCGCCTCTCGATCCAAATCGATTTGTGGAGTGCACGAAATCCTACGCGGCGGGCAACCCGGGTAGTACCTCCAGAGATGCAATTGACGATTTGCCGGGCTACATAGACATTATCAAGACAAGATCTAATCGGGTTGGCAAAACGATTCATGCCACGTTTTATCTCCGAGAGATTCCCGAAATGATGACGTTCAACAGGGACGGGGTTGGTAATAAGGTCTTGGAGCATACGTGGATGTACTTGCCAGGGTTCGAACCTCTGTCGGCCCTAGACGGGGTTGGCAATGAGGTGTTGGAGTATACGTGGACAGTCTCCATTAACGTTGATGGGAGTATTTTTGATCCTGACTATCCTGAACATGAGCTTGAATTTATGCTGGCGGCCTTTACGGTCTCGACCGTTGTTTCACAGCTGGGCAGAAATCTGGCCCGCCCGCTTGAGAACGTGATTGAAGTAGAGCTGTATGAACGCGTGTTTGACGAATCGTTGCAGGCGTATACCTGGCTGGAAGTAGAGGGCAGCAATCCTCGCGTAACGATCTCCCGCGAGGATCATACCATTAAGCTGTCCAGTGAAATTCCTGGCATGAGCCATGAGTCGTTTTTGTATTTCCGCTCTTTTGACGCTCTTCTTGGTGCCGATTGCATTTCACCGGAATGAGTGTAGCCGATAGTTCAGTCAGGCCAGCCCGTCGTGCGCGATGCTGCGTGGGCCCGGGAATCAGTGGCCAGGATTCTCGCCACATCTCCTTCCTGTGGAACGGCGGGCGGCTTGGTTTCAATCGCGACAGGTGTTCACAACTCCGCTGTTGCTGGAATCCCCGCGCCGATCAGCCACACAGCAGCATTAGAGGGCCTTCGAGCAGTTGGCCCGGCGGACGGCCGAGGAAGCATGGCTGGCGGGTGATGCGTTGCTCCGCATCAGGCAGCAGCAGCCACGCGGGGCCTGGCTGCCAGCCCGCAAAGAGCGCGCCATCGCCTGCACGACCGCAAACCGCTTTATCCGGCTACGCCAGCAGTATGTCGAAATTAACCAAGTTGGTGAATTTGGCGAGGATTAAGAGATTATCATGGCAAGAGACAGGGCGGACGCGGGCGCACAGCACGCTGACCGATTGGATGACGGAGAAAGAGTAGACCGACGCACGGAAAAAATTAGTCGCTCTGAAAAAGCGCATAGAGCAGTTGGAATCAACGCCGACAATCCCCCTGGACAAACCTGCGTCCACAGGCCCGCCTTCTACGTCAGGACCGGAACCCATGCTTCGAGTTAGCGCCCAAAACCTTTTCCATGACTACAGGCTATATGGGAAAATGACGCTTGAAGTAGATGCTGAAGTGGAGAAAATTCAGATCGTCACAATATGACGGGCGCTCTGGAAATCATTTGGAGACGCCTTCACGCGTGTAGATGAAGATCCGGTTCTGATGAAGAATGAACGCTGGAGGATTGATGTGGCCCTTGCGGTTGCTTCGTCGAGCCTGGCATATGAAGACACCTTCACTCTCTATCCCCCCGTCAAATTGGATTCCTTCCACAACAGCATGGTTGAGAGCCTGTCCCACTGCAATATGGGGGGAGCTCAGGTAACCCATGTAATAGAGATTATGGATTCTGATGTTCTGGATGATGGCGTAGAGAACATCGAACTTTGCGGCCAAATGCTTCAGCCGCCATATCGGGATTCGAATTGGTGAGCATTGTAAAGCCCGCCGGTGTTGACGCTGGCGGGCTTTATGACGAAATGCCTGATTTTCTGGTTGAATTGAGTCGAAGTTGCCTCCGCCTGTTTCATCCCCCGGTTGATTTCTGACACATCTCAATCGCCTTCTCTATTTGGGCATACTCCGATGCGCCGCCTTGAATGCCTTCGCCTTCGGAACTGTCCCCACCATTGACCGTGGCCTCAAAGTCAAACTGGCCTAGCGCCATAAAGAACCCGAGGGAAATGTACCTGATGGCGTCCGTCTGACTACCTGTCATTGTGTCGGCCGGCTGATTTTCTCTTTCGTCTGCCAGCGTGTCAACGCAGGTGAAAAAATCCGAAATAAGCGACGCGTACTCTTCGACCCTCTCCTCTTCACCGTCAGTTATCGCCAGAGCCGAAGCCAGATCATTTAAGTCAATCTGATTTGGCCCTCGTTCCACACTCTCCGCAATCGGTTGGCACGCCGCCGCCAGAAATGCCGTTATGACTATAACCGCTACCATAATGCGTTTCATGCGCCAGTCTCCCTGTTCAATGAGAACTGTTTTCCATTCTGATCTGTCTCGGTGAAATGTCAAAGTTCTTGTAGTGCTTAATGGTGTGAATTCTTCCTTGAAACTTGGTGACTGCTCAGCCTCGTCTGGCAGTTTGCTTGAAAGGAACGATCACGGGATAACAGGGCCATAAACGGCTGCCGGAAAGAGTGAACCCTTCATCTACACCCCTATGTCGGCGCCATTTGCCGAACCCGATCCTTTCAGGCAGATTCCAAGCACGATCTGTTGCACTTGGATGACCTGATTGCCCTTTACAGGTCGCACATTGGGCGATGGCTGAGCAGTTACAACTAAAGTACATATGGGCCCCGCATCTTCATGAACGAGGATACCCTGCCTCCCCCGCCTGCCGCCTGCCTCCCCATCCCGCCCCAACCGCCCGACCTCGCTCCTGTCGGGCTCGAGCCTCACCCCGAAAGTGCCGGCAGCGCTTCCCGCACCAGCAGTTCCGCACACCGCTTCTCCTCATCCACGTCTGCATCCACGGTCGGGCCCATCACCACTATCCTGTCTATCCCCAGGTCGACGATCTCCTGGATCCGCCCGATGCACGTTTCCGGTGGACCGGCAATCGCAAACTGGTCCACGAACGCCGCCGGTGGAACAACCGAAACGTTGCGGTCCCGCATGTTGTACTCCTTGTGCAGATTCGCCAGGGCCTCCTTCTCCGCCTGCGTTACCGGCCCGTGCGTCTTCCCGTGCATCACCGAAAACCGCACGAATGTGTCCAGGAACTGGACCATCTCCCGGGCCGCCTCCAGCTGCTGATGGCACACGATGTTCACGTACGCGCCGTACCGGATTCCGTCCGGCTCCAGCCCTGCCTCACGACGCGCGGTTCGGGCCTGCTCCAATCCCCACCCCAGCCTGTTGAGGTCTGCCCCCAACGCGAACATGACAATGTCGGCGCGTCTCGCCGCCGTTCCGATAACCCGCGGCCCGCTCGCTGCAACGGCCACGGGCACCTTCTTGTCCCGGGAGTCGAGCCGCCTGAGCCTGCTGTCGGCGGGGGTATCCGCCAGCTTTAGCGTATCAACGGGCGGGGCCAGGCCGCGGCAGTGTGTCAACTCTTCAAAGGCCACGCTGCTTCCCTTCAGGTAGGCCTGCAAGGCTTTCAGGTAGCTGTCCAGTACCCTCACGTATGCGGCCGCGTGTCCAACGAACGCCAGCGCCGAGTCCCCCTCCCGATTCGCAGCACCGCTCGCCCCTCCGACGCCTCCTGAATGCTCGCAATCGCCCCCGCAGCCACCGCCGGGTGGCGGGTCACAGGGTTCGTCACATCCGTGCTCAGTTGGATCCGTTCCGTAGCGGAAGCAGCCAGCGCCAAAGAAACGTAAATGTCCCCGCACAGGTTCTGATTATCAAGAAACCCGATGCCATGCCAGCCCGCCTCCTCCGCCCTCTTGGCATAGTCCACTGCCTTTCGCGTACGCGGACGGACGGCCGTTATAAGCTCCACCTGGCGATTTGAGACGTGCTGCATTTCTGTGTGTGGTCGAGAATGAATCGGCTCCAAGCGTGTCCATCAGTTTGTTTAGCGAGGTGCCATTCCCCATCGTGCCGTCAATAAACTCAGCATAATGGCCCCGGATGTAATGTGACCCCCTTCATGGCCGCGGCCGCTGTCGCATAGTTCCTGCCCTGCCCTGTTTCTTGCCCCGTGCAGGGTGCGTACAACGAACGCCAAAGGCCGGAACGCGCCAGCGGCACAACCTCCGCCCGCGTCCGGCTAAGGTACGATAAGGGCTATGCGCGAGGCAGCTATCCGGCAAATTCCCCACCTTCAGGCCCCGTTCGGTCCCTTCAATCAAGATCGGTTCCTGGTCACAGGACGACACTTGGCTGCCGGACCTGATAGACGATAAAGGGATGGTCGAGGAAGCATGGCTGGCGGGTGATGCGTTGCTCCGGATCAGGCAGCAGCGCCGCACGGCGCCTGGCTGCCATCCCGCCAAGAGCCGGCCAGCGCCTG
This sequence comes from Caldilineaceae bacterium, assembly GCA_965204705.1. Lineage (GTDB taxonomy): Bacteria > Chloroflexota > Anaerolineae > Caldilineales > Caldilineaceae > Bin5. Next base: position 50,190 of record CBDBFE010000001.1, read on the forward strand.
CACGACCGCAAACCGCTTTATCCGGCTGCGCCAGCAATATCCCGAAATTAACCAACTTGGTGAATTTGGCACTGTATCTGCGGCCAGTTCCTTATGGTGAGCGCCAATTCTTGAGAATTATATACGAAAGTAGCAGCGAAAAGGCTGAGGCGATGCATGAACGCCTCTATCAGTAAAGGAGACAGACATGGTTCGTTTTACACCCCTGTTTATTGCCCTTGCGCTCTTTGTTGCCGGTTGCGTTGCCATTCCAACCGAGAATGAAGCGGCGGGTTACGCCAGGTCAGTGGTGCAGGATGCGATCCGCTACCATGATCGCAACGGCAGGGATGCGGCTGTCGAGTATTACAGTTCGGAAGACAGCAGGCATGGTCAGTGGTACGTGTTCATTGTGGATGCGGATGGGTATGTCATTGCTACGCCCAACACGGACCTGATCGGCCGCGATCCGGCTCTGCGCGTCGATGCAAGCGGTTACTTCTACGGCGATGATCTGATGAGCGCAACCGGGGCGGGCAAATGGATCAGCTACATCTTTCCTCATCCGGAAACCGGCGAGAACGCCCGTAAGCATACCTGGGTCGTGCGCCATGACGGATTGCTGTTCGCTTCCGGCTTCTATGAGGGGGAATAGACCGACGAAGCAACGCCAGAGGGAGCCAGGGCTCGTTGACGGTTGGCTGAACCGCGATTTGCGGGAGCAAAAGGAGGCTGATCCGCGCATTCACGCAACGGACTTTCCCGTGGTCTTCGCGGCCCTTCGTGGACAAAACGCTTTCACCGGGACCCTTCGCATGACTTCGCGGATTAATCGGTTTCGATTTTGAACGACCTCCCCGAAATGTCAACGAAACCTGTAGACTGCGCTCGGGCGCCGGCGAGGTATGCTTGGCCCCAATCGCTCGACCACGATTAAACGTTGCTTTGGTATATGATCCCCCAAGATATACCTATGCACATGGGGGAGGTGACTCCGGTTATTGCCTTTCTCTAATATTGCTCAGTCAATGCTTCGTGTTCTTTGGCGTATACGACAGTGGTTCCCATGAGCTTATCATGCCAGCCCTGATTGCGGCTGTCTAGCAGTATCCACAAGAAACCGAGATAGAGGACAGCAGCTGAAATTGCCTTCCCGACGATGTCCCTCATAACGACTGTCCCGAACCCTGCCGTGTCCCCGTTGTTCTTGATAATCTTGATTCCCATCAGCCACTTTCCCACCGTGCGCCCCTTCGCAAAGAGAACCAGGCTCACAATCAGAAAAACCAGCACCAGCAAGATCGATGCTATAAATTCCCCGCCCATTTCTTCAGGGCTGCCGTCCGCTCTCGAAATGACTGAGAACAGCCAGAATGAGGAACCTGTCCAGACAATAGTGTCAATCAAGTGCGCGAACAATCTGCGAATCGGTGTAACCGTGCGAAGCTGCTGCCAGTTCTCTGCCGTCCCAATTGCAGAATTTGCCATGAAGAATTCTCCTTGGTGGAAACGGATTAATGGATGCCGCTACCCCGCATTCCCTGCATTCCTTCAGTGCCATAGCCACCCCCTATACTGCTGCCAGGGACTGAACTAGGCCCAAAAGCATAGGGAATTATATACTTGATTAGACGGCTTGCTGTGTTTAGCCTTGAATAACCTCGCCGAATCCGGCTTGTGTCAGGCATAGGACAAGGCCGGAAATTTCCTCGTTTATTCTCGCCAGTTCTCGCAGGTGGCTCATCAGGCTGTTTACTTCATTTTCTTTCAAGTGTGAATCTTCCCGGCCTGAATGGTTGACCTTTACTGCCTGATTCTCCTGGGTCCAGCGTATTGCGTCCGGGTCTGTCCTCAATTAGCTTGCCAGCTGCGCTAGTTTGCTCTCTATTGCCTGCAGGTCATGGACCAAAAGTCCTTTTCGCTTCTTGGCGTCGCGCAACTGGTTCAGCTTGGCTACGATTTTTACGTCCATTTCGTCCGCGGTCATTTTTCCTCCTTGTCTGGACTGCTGTATTTATGGTCGTGCCAGCAACTTTGTCGCGGAAGCAATGCGTTCTTAAAAAACCGAACGCTCAAAAGAAGCCCGCCAGCGTAACGCTGGCGGGCTTACCGACCTGTGGAATGAAATAATAAGCAGGCCGAGCTGCTATCCGGTTTCGCCAACTAAACGGTTGCACATTTCAGTTGCCGCCTCGATTTGATCAGAAACCGAAGCTCCATCTTGCCCGATCCCCACGCTTGATTCATGCTGCCCATCTGCCGTGGCCGAGGCGTCGAGTTGGGCGGACGCGACATAGACCCCAAGGAAAACATATTTGAGAGCGTCCCTGTGAGCTTCTGACAACGCCTTGAGCGTTTCGGCTTCGTATGTGTCGACTAGCACGCGGTCAGAGCAGGAGAAAAAGAACCGAAGCAGCACCTCGTATTCCTTAACCTCCTTTTCTACCTCGTCCACTATTGCCAGAGCCGTAATCAAATCCTCGAACTCAACCTCCCTTTTATCCGATTCCACCAATGGGGGAATCGGCTGACAAGCCGCCAGAAGCAAAGCCAGCGTGACGACGACCATTCCTGTAAGCCTCTTCATTTCAGTGTCTCCTTACCTGCTGTTGTTTTGGCACAAAACCACAATTATTTGAATCCCGCCGGCATTGCCGGCGGGCCTTTCTTGACCTGTGTTCGGGAAGGCAAAATGTCAGGCCGGGTTAGTCCACTGTGTCAGGAGCGTCTTTCTTCGATCTTGACAAGACGCTGAAGTGTTTCGGCCATCGTGACATTCATCTTCTGAAGCTCCGATGTTTGGGCCTGAACCCCTATGATGGCCGTTTTTAGCTCTTCTCGTCCCTCTCTGGATTCCTTGACATTGTGTTCAAGGGTGTCCAGTCCGTTAGATTTTGAGGAGTTCTGTTTAGCCGCCATGTTTCCACTCCCTGGGTTACTTCGTTTCTGTTACGCCAACTCCCTCCGGCGTTCCTCTCCCTTACGTTCAGCTGCACGGACAAGCGCCTGGGCTATTTCCTCTGGCGCGACCTTAATAGGCCCTATCCTGTTCTTGGCGGGCCGGCCCCGCTTTCGCTTCGGCTTCTTCAATTCACGCTGCGAACAATCTTTGGCTTTCATGCTTACTCCCTGGGATCAGTTGGGTAGGGTAGGGCACGGAGGCACCCCAGAGGATGCTTTGAAGCGTTCCCTCCCTCTCTCTGGCAAAGATATGGCTTTCTCGCCGGCCATCATCGAACTCTGAACCCAACTGTCAAGAGATAGTATACACTATTACATATGACTTTTGTGTATCATTTGCTTAGAAACTGTGCCACTCCTATGCCAACCTCGACACTTCTATGTCAATTTCGAAATGGCCAGGAACCGGCTGCCTTTCCGGCGCAGACGGAGCGCTCCGCCATGGAGACCATCTTCGACCAACTCGAAAGCAAGGCACAGATTGAACATGCCCCATCACCGCAACGCGATAAATTTCTATCGTCAATTTCATTGCCGGTCTGCTTGCCTTCACCAGGCAAACGAAAAAGAACGCCCCTTCTGATGATCAGCCCCTCCTCAACGCACTGCTTCACATGGCAGTCAACCTGGGCATACATATAATCCCCAGGAATATCTGGATAATGCACACCGGTCTCACGGTGTCCCCCGTACTGCCGGATATGGGACAGCATCCTGAAAATCAACCCCAAAGGCGCAGGATAGGATAGTCGCAATCAACGTCAGACCGCCGCGCCCCGTATCCTGAGGCTGGGGCCTGACTGCTTGAACCCCAGTCTCCGCTTGGCGGAAACCGGCCGCCCTTGGGAAACCGTCCCGAACCCGGGCCCCACAGGCCGTGACGCCCCCCTCCCCTAACCCCTGCAGTCCCCCCCGCAGTTCCCCCCTGCAGTCCCCCCTGCAGTTCCCCCTGCAGTTCCAAAAACTGACACCAAATTGGTACCAAACTGCCTTTTCTGTCACTGAAACGGCACGAAAAGTCTGCTAGACTGCCTGATAGATGCAGATCCCATCCGCGCTCCTGCAATGCAGGAGCGTCCGGTCCCGTTCCGACTCTGCATCCGGTCCATTTCCCAAAGGCCTTGGCCCTGCCGCCGCCGCCAGGGGCTATGTCCAACCCTGGAGACGGACAGATGACTGCCTACATTCAGCCGTTGCTGCCCGATCGCATCCGCGCCGCGGCCGTCCCATCCCTGTCATTGGGGGGGGGATGATCGCGTCTGCGCGGCGCCGCGCAAGGTTCCAACACCCTCGGCGCCGCTGGCAACAACCAGCCCGCTGCCATCCGGTCCGCGGCGCCCCCGCATGTGTGGATGATGCGGATGATGGCAAGACACGCGCCTGCACCAGGCCGCCGCGCCGCATGCCCCCCGCCGTGCCCTTCACGCGCGGGAACGCCCGCTGTAATCGGCTCTCCCGGCAACGGGCGAGAAGAGAGCGAAGAGAGAACGGCAGGCGCCAACTCACTCCTCACTTCTCTTCCCTCTTTCCTCGCAGTAAGGCACAGCCCTCTGCCCGATCGGAAAAATCTGGTTCCGCGCGGCAATCTCCTGCCTGCGTCCTGCTTGGGGTCTGAGTTTGTTACCTGAATTCGGAGATGTAAACGATGGGTCAGAAGAAGATTGCACTCGCGCTGGCCCTGCTGGTTACGGCCCTCCTATTGATGCTGCGCCCGCCCGCCATCGAGGCGCGTGAGATGCTGCATTCGTGCGAGGTAACGGATGAGGCACAGGCGACGGGGGTCGCTATTGAAATCAAAGACGGCGAACCGAGCCATGATTTTTGGTGCGGCTGGCATGTGCGATACACGGCCACGGTCACGCATACGCCCACGGTCACGCATACGCCCACGTCACCTTCAACGTCGACTTCTACCGCGACGTCAACGTCAACGTCAACCGCTACACAGACGCTGACATCAACGGCTACGCGCACGCGGACGCCAAGGCCGAGACCAACGCGCACGCGCACGCCGGTGCCGGCGTCAACGTCCACGCCGACGGCAACGCCCACGTCGACATCAACGGCCACGGTCACGCCGACCTACACGCCCGCGCCGGCATCAACAGCCACGCCGACGCCAACCCCGACCTCGATACCGGTCGGACCACTAGGTCCCGAACCGACAGCCACCCCGACTGCGACGCCTACGCCAACGGCCGCCCCGACTGCGGCGCCCCAGGGCGATCTGGCTGCGCCGGCGCTCACCGCCCGGGCCACCGTGAATACGGTCGCTATGCAATGGGAAGTCGAGCTGCAGTGGACAGAGTCACCCGCCGCAGTCCGCTACGATCTGTGGGTATGGTGGGATGAGGAAACCGGCTGGCAGCGTATCGACGGCGGCCACCTGGCCGGCGTCTCCTACACGCACGCCGGCGTTGTCTCCGGCCGGACCTACTACTACACGGTCCGTGCCGTGGGCGCAAACGGCGAAACCGGCCCGTTTTCAGCGTACGCCCGTGTGACCGTCTCGGCGCTGACAGCGCCAACGCTGCGGGCGGAAACGGGATCCGGTTACGTCACCCTCACATGGGCTGCAGTGCCCAACGCAGCCCGCTACGAGCTGTGGGTATGGTGGGATGAGGAGACCGGCTGGCAGCGCCTTGACGACGGCAATCTGGCCGGCGCCGCATACACGCACACGGACGTTGCCGCCGGCAGGACCTACTACTACGCCATCCGCGCCGTGGGCGCAAACGGCGAAACCGGCCCGTGGTCGCAGTGGGCGCAAGCGGCCGTGCCTGCGTCCGCAACGCGCAGCGGAGAGGCGGCCCCGGTCGCGCTGTAACGCGAGTCAGCGCGCCCCGGTATCTACGCAAAACATTCGTTGCCGTGTCGTGCCGGGTTGATTCGAAATCGATGCGGGTGGGCACATGCCAGCCCTCTGCCCGCACGGAAAAATCCGCTTCCGCGCGGCAATCCCCTGCCTGCGTCCCGCTTGGGATCTGCGTGAGTGCCTGAATTCGGAGATGTAAGACATGGTTAAGAGACGACTTGCAATCGCTGCGACCGTTATGGTTGCGGTCCTTCTTATGGTACTGCCGGGCGCTACAGTGGTTGAGGCACGCGAGATGTTGCATGGTTGTTTTTGGATACTGGAACCAGATATTTTTTATTATGATGGTCACCCGGAGCATGATGAACAATGCGGCATGCACACACCTACGCCTATGCCCACGGTCACGCCTACGCCCACAGCCACAACGACACCACCGACGCAAACTCCCACAGTCACGCCTACGCCAACAGCCACAGCGACACGCAGACCAACGCGCAGGCCTAGACCGACTCGGACACGGACGCCAACTCCCACTGCGACGCCTACCGTCACGGAAACAGTGACGCCAACTCCCACTGTGACGCCTACGCCAACGGCCACCCCAACGCCGACGACCTCCGCGATGTTTGGCGCGACGCCGACAGCAACCCCGGCTGCGGGGGGCGCCCAGGGCGATCTGGCTGCCCCAACGCTGACGGCTCGGGCCAATGTGAACGCGGTCGATATGCAGTGGACAGTCGAGCTGCAATGGACCGCGGCGCCCGCTGCAGTCCGCTACGATCTGTGGGTGTGGTGGGATGAAGAGACCGGCTGGCAGCGGCTCGACGACGGCAACCTGGCCGGCGTCTCCTACACGCACACCGACGTTGTCGCCGGCAGGACCTACTACTATACCATCCGCGCCGTGGGCGCAAACGGCGAAACCGGCCCGTATTCGACGCACGCGCCTGTGACCGTGCCGGCGCCAACGCCAACCCCGACCTCGATACCGGTCGGGCCACCAGGTCCCGAACCGACAGCCACCCCGGCTGTGACGCCAACGCCGACAGCCACCCCGACTGCGACGACAACGCCTACGCCTACGCTAACCCCGCCCCCTATACCGGTCGGGCCACCAGGCCCCAAACCGCCAGCCACCCCGACTGCGATGGAAACCCCGACTGCGACGACAACGCCAACAGCCACCCCGGCTACGGCGCCCCAGGGCGACCTGGCCGCGCCGGCGCTGACCGCCCGGACCACCCTGAATGCGGTCGCTATGCAGTGGACAGTCGAGCTGCAATGGACCGCGACGCCCGGCGCAGCCCGCTACGAGCTGTGGGTATGGTGGGATGAGGAGACCGGCTGGCAGCGCCTCGACGGCGGCAACCTGACCGGCGCCTCCTACACGCACACCGGCGTTGTCTCCGGCAGGACCTACTACTACGCCATCCGCGCCGTGGGCGCAGACGGCGAAGCCGGCCCGTATTCAGCGCAAGCCTATGTGACCGTCTCGGCGCTGTCAGCGCCAACGCTGCGGGCGGCAGCGGGCGCCGGCTACGTCACCCTCACATGGGATGCAGTGCCCAACGCAGCGCGCTACGAGCTGTGGGTATGGCGGGGCGCGGAAACCGGCTGGCAGCGTATCGACGACGGCAACCTGGCCGGCGTCTCCTACACGCACACCGATGTTGCCGCCGGCCTGACCTACTACTACGTCATCCGCGCCGTGGGCGCCAACGGCGAAACCGGCCCGTGGTCGCAGTGGGTGGAGGCGGCCGTGCCTGCGTCCGCAACGCGCCGCGATGAGGCGGCCCCGGTCGCGCTGTAACGCCATGCGCCCCCCCCCCCCGGAATCTGCGCAAAACATTCGTTGCCGCGTCATGCCGGGGCAGCGCTCACGCCAGCGCTGATAAAATTCCGCTGGCCCGCTGCGGGACAGGCGGGGAAGCCGTTCAGAACCTGCAGCATCTGTCTGAATACACCCTGTTTTTCCCGTTTCGTGATCTAGGTCCCGTTGCCAATTGGCGACAGCCACTTAAGAGCTGACAGATGCAAGCCCTCAGCTACCTTGCGCGACAGACCCTGACCGTCCGCGGACCGGAAAGATCTTCTTCGCGCGCCTTCGCGCCTCTTCGCGGATCAAAAAAGATGTTCTCGGTGACCCTCCGTGGATAAGAAGCAGACTGATTCCGGCCCATATTCATGCGACTCACTTTCTGCTTTGGGTCAAGCCGCCGCCTTGTCAAACCGATTGTGCAGAAACAAACATCACCTGCCGGTAATCATGCTGACAAGTGATGCGCCCAAGCCTCGTACTGCCAATTCTGAAGAGGGGTTATCGATTATGCACTTCAAAAACGCAACGCGATACCTTGTCGTTGTATGTGCGTTAATCGCAACCGCTTGGGCTATTTCGAGTTGTGATGGCCCGGAACCAGAACCAACCTCCAGTCTGTCTGGTCGTGTAGGTCAGGCGCAACCAACATTCACCGCCACGTCAGAATACGTAGTCACGCCAACTGTCCCATCCACACCGACTCCGGAAAGTCAAACAACATTTACAGTCAATCGTGCTGTAGTGAATGTGCGGCAGGGTCCGGGAACGAACTTCGGGGTCGTTGACCAGGTGAAGGAAGGTCAGAAGTTTGACGCCAACGGCACAAACCGTAATGGAGACTGGTTGCGATTCTGTTGTGTCGGTGGTCGAGACGGATGGATATACAAACCACTGGTAATCATTGAAGACTCAGAATTACCGGTTGTTGTTGTGGCTATTCCTGCCGCCTTGCCCTCGCCCACATCACCCCCTGCTCCCAACCCAACGCGGCCGACCCATACGGACTCCGATCCTTTGGCTGGTATTTTGATTGTTCCAGAAAACCGCTGCTCGCCATACGATCCGGACGATTACCCCTACCCACAATCTGTAGAACCCCAAATCATTGCCCAGATGGGTGGGATTGTTTACGGACCGTACTCAGGTCGATATTTCCGCGATCGTGGCGAGACCGACATCGAACATATTGTAGCGAGAAGCGAAGCACATGACAGCGGAATGTGTGGCAGAGATGCTCAGGAGCGGAGGAACTTTGCTCGCGACCTGCTCAACCTTACACTCGCAGCCCCATCTTTGAATCGCCGTCAAAAATCGGCTAAGGACGTGGCTGAATGGTTGCCGCAATTGAATGAATGCTGGTTTGTCAATCGGGTGGTTGAAGTTAAGAGGAAGTACAATCTCTCAATGGACCCTGGCGAGGCGGATGCTGCCAGAAGGGTATTGGCAAACTGCTCATCCTTTGAAATGATCATCTATGCCCGAACAGAATCCGCCCCACCACCAACCGCAACACCTGCCCCATCTGTGGACTCAGGACAAACAAATTGGTTAGCGTCATGCGATTCCAATAACAATAATCGCATAACGTGCGCCGAAGCTGAGGCTTGCGGGATAAGTCATCCAGTTCCGAGTTCACATCCTGCCTACCAATACATGAACGACCGCGACAATGATGGACAGGTCTGCGAATAATAATCCTGTCACTAGGTCCCGTTGCCAATTGGCGAAAGCCTCTTAAGAGCTGACAGATGCAAGCCCTCAGCTACCTTGCGCGCCAGACCCTGACCGTCCGCGGACCGGAAAGATCTTTTTCGCGCCCCTTCGCGCCTCTTCGCGGATCAAAAGGTGTTCTCCGCGCCCCTCCGCGTCCTCCGTGACCCTCCGTGGACAAAAAGCAGTTAGACCTGCTTCGTGCTCCTTCGACGAGAAACCAAAGCAGAAAGAACAGCACAGCGATCGCACACACTATGTACTGACCTGGAGTAAATCTGGTTTTGGGCCCAGGCTTTTTGTCCATCTGTCAATCCAAGACCCAAAACATCAGCGACAGCCCTAGGGCGACTCCAGCGATTCCAGATGTCGCCACCATGGTGACGAAACCCCAAACGCCCTGTTTCCGTTTCCATGTTTCAACTCCGAGATAGAGGCATAGGGGTCCGCCTGCCAGTATCAGGACCGCTACAAAGGTGCCTTGCAGGGCAAGAACTGCGTTGGACATACTGTAAAGCGCAGCACCCCAGTAGAATCCCACAAAAAACACGATGGACGGCAACGCTTTCATGGTGTTCCTCTTGTACTTTTGGTTCGTATGGGGAGAGTTAAAGGGCGTCGAGGGTGGGACACAATCCTCGTCTTTTCAACGATCCTCATCTGTATCAGGAGGATGTTCTGGATCAAAAAACCAAAAGTCAATCAACCAAATGCTGCTCGACCGAGGATATGTTGGCACACCCGACCACCGAACACCCTCTCGGAATAGTCCAAAAAAGAGCCATTGCGGAATAAGAGGCGTGTAAACCCCCCAAAACCATACGACCGTCCAGTTGATCAAAATACGGCGCAACCTGCTGCGCCAGAGGAATTCGCGCGAAAAAATGAGTAGAGAAGGCGACCAGGGCAAAGAGGAGGGCGCTCCAGGCCGCGCCTGTGCGCTTTTGCCAGACGATAGGGATGGCAATGTGTAGGCCGACAATCATAAAGAGCTTTGCAATGAGAGTGCTCATGGCGATTGGCGGTTACCCCTGTCCAAATGTATTACGACCTGTTAAGAGCCGGTGGGAAAAGCATAGGTTCGTCCCTCGTTCACTGCTCACGGCTCGAGAGCGAAGGTCGCTTTCAGCATAATCGCTACCTCAACCTTCGACGGGGCGTTGGTCAGCGATCCCGCGCCGCCCAGAGTCGTGTAGACCGTGTAGCCGCCGGTGGTTCTCTGCCCTTTGAAGGCAATGCAGCCGCCTGCCGGCCGGACTGCGCTGGACGGTGAGACATCCTCCGAGACTGCGATGACGCGGCCAAGCGTCATTTCCAGCAGCTCTGCCATCTGCATCGCGCGCTGGCGCGCATCGTTGAGCGCGGCTTTCATCGCCTCCTTTTCCAGTGTTGCGCACGCCTCGACCAGGAAAACGATACTCGCCCCCTCGATGGTAGGACCGCGTCGCTCTACCATCTCATCCAGGAGCGTCTGCAGCAGCGTTCGCAGGTTGTCCAGTTCAGAGTAGGAAAAGGTTACCTCGCCGCCGTAATTTGACGGCCCGAAGGCATAGCTGCGACTGAGAAAGTTGACCTCAATCACATCCCCGTCGACGCCCATATCGATGAGAAAATCCCGCACATGTTCCAGGTCGGCCGGATCGACAATCGACATTTCCGGCCCTCTGGGACCGTAGTAGGGTTCGTCGCCGATATACAGAGTGACAACTACGCTGTCCGGAGCGGCCGCCGCTGTTCCATAGCCCAATACGGTGACGGCGGTTGTGGGCCCGGGCGCGCCTTCCTGCGCCGGCCGCGCCGCGCGGCTCGTGGCCGGGATCAGAAGCAGTGTTGCGGCACACAGGAGGCCGAGCAGGATGTTTCTCATCAGAATCTCCTTTTCTCAATTGTAACTGTCAGGGATCGTTGACATTTGCCGAAGACCATTCAAAATGTGACAAACACAAGCGCTCAGTGACCCCGCAGGACGGAAAAGGCGCCCCTTCGCGGATCAAAGAAAGCGATAAAGCCGTTCTCCGCGTCCCTCCGCGGACAAAAAAGGTGTTCTCCGTGCCCTCCGCGGATCAAAAGCAGTTAGATATTCTCCGCGCCCCTCCGTGTCCTCCGTGGACAAAAAGGTGTTGAAGTTCTCCGCGCCCTCCGTGGATCAAGAGCAGTTAAGATGTTCTTCGCGCTCCTTCGCGTCCCTTCGCGGATCAAAGAAAGCAGTAAAGCCGTTCTCCGCGTCCCTCCGCGGATCAAAAGCAGTTAGATGTTCTCCGCGCCCCTCCGTGTCCTCCGTGGACAAAAAGGTGTTGAAGTTCTCCGCGCCCTCCGTGGATCAAGAGCAGTTAAGATGTTCTTCGCGCTCCTTCGCGTCCCTTCGCGGATCAAAGAAAGCAGTAAAGCCGTTCTCCGCGTCCCTCCGCGGATCAAAAGCAGTTAGATGTTCTCCGCGCCCCTCCGTGTCCTCCGTGGACAAAAAGGTGTTGAAGTTCTCCGCGCCCTCCGTGTCCTCCGTGGACAAAAAGGTGTTGAAGTTCTCCGCGCCCTCCGTGGATAAAAAGTAGTTAGATCTGCTTCGTGCCCCTTTGTGGATGGAACAGGTTTTGCCGTGGATGTCCCGGTTCAAGCAAACGTCAACGAGTCCTGGTCCCTACTCCCTACCCCCTGCCCCCTGCCTCAAACGTTCCTCCAGGCGGTCGAGCGTTTGCCTGGCTGAGCGCAGCTCCCGCAGGCTTTCCTCTGTCGACGCCGGCGTTTCCAACGGACGCGGGCGCCAGCGCTCCTGTATCACCTCCGCCAGGTTTCTTACCACCACGGCTACGAACAGATTGGCTACGATATAGGCGCTGATGATCACAAAACTGATGAAATAGACCCACGCCATCGGCTCTGCGCCGCTGACGGCGATCATGATGTTGCCCCAGTCATCCATCGTCATGATCTGAAACAGCGACAGAATCGAAACGCCCAGGTTCCCCCAGTGTGTCGGGTCATGCTCGCCGAAGTTGTGGTACCCGACAATGCCGTACGCATAGAGGATGATGCCCAGCAGGACCACGACGTGCCCCATGCTTGGTATCGAGCGAATCAGCGCCACCAGGATCACGCGCAGCTCCCGGACCGTCGAAAGGCCCCGCAGGAGACGCAGCAAGCGCACCAGCAAGACCAGCATCACATTGATCGTGAGGGCCGGCCACACCAATAGGGTGAGCAGCATGAAGCTGATTGCCAGGAAATCGAAGAGGTTCCATCCAACCCGGAAATACCGGTCGACCCTTGGCCACAGCGCAAACATCCTGAGAAGCACATCCAGAAGGAGCGCTACCAGCGTCAGGAACCAGAACAGCGCCGCCATCCACAGCACGAATGGGACCAGGCGGTCGAAAGTCGTCACCCCCAGCAAAAGGGCGCTTCCCGCAATGAGAACCACCAGGATGTATTCAAACTTCCGCGAGTGGGCGATACGGTGCGCTATCCCTCGCATCTTCTCGCTCCTTTACGTCCTCTCATCTGATAGTTCCCGCGCTCTTGAGTTTTCCGTATTCGCCCGGTCCCATCTCCTCCCTGTGCAGACCGGTTCTGCGCCCATACCTGTTACGGAGTCATACAGGTCGCCGGTAATAAGGGCGCTCCGGTCATAGTCCTCGTCGGGTTCGTCAATCCACGCCAAATAAGCCCTCTCCTTTCAGCCTCCCAAGCTGCCCGCCGCGTCCGTCCGGCAGGCCCGGCTGCCAACCTCACCTGCTCAGTCTGCGCCTGTTTATCTCTCTTCAAGCTTTTCGCCGGTTTTCTTTTCAGACCTCATCTATCCAGCAGGCCTGCAAACAGCGTCACGCTGCCCACTATGCAGATAGCCGGCAGCAGCCGTTCCATCGGATGCCTGAAACCGCCTGCGTTAAGCGCCCGATGCGCCATCTCCGGTGATCTGCGCGCCATCCCGTGTCTCCCTTTTCCTGTAAGAAAGCCCTAATGCCGGCTCGCGTTCGAAAGGAGCCCCCCGGTGAGATAACGTTGCCCTGCGCCGGCCGCGCCGGAACGCCGGATAGTCAAGCCGCGCTGGTTGCACGGCCATGCTGACAAGAACCCCGCATATAACACTTATTGCCCGCCCTTTTCCTGTTCGGCCAGCCAGGTCCACGCAATGCACCTTTCCAGGTCGCTTAACTCACCCGCGATCCGGTACAGTTCGCTGCCCGCGCTGGTTGCCAGCTGCGCCTGCAGACCGACCGTGCGGACGCGCAGGACCGGCAGATCGTCAGGCCGCGCCGGCTGCACGGTCATGCTGACAAGAACCCTTTCGTCCGCGGCCGCATGGCCTATGACGACCGCAAGGCCGCCGTCCCTCAGTTCGCACCGTATCCAGTAGCCGCCCAGGACAGGAGTGCGCCGGCCGCTTTCGATAGCCTGCCTTAAAATCGGTGTCAGCTGCTCGATGACCCAATCGTCCACCTGGGCGCGCCCGCAAATCAGCTCCCGGCGGCTTTCCACTGTGATATGCCGCAGCTCTCGTCTACTCACTGTGTACGCCTGTCTGGTCTGTCGCCATGGCAGTACAAGCCGGAAGCGACCTCCCGTCCGGCGGGGGTGAGCCTGTGTAAGCCGGGACTTTTGACGGAAGGATGGCGGACCCTTTCAAGGTGCCCGCTTTCGGCAAGCTGGGCTCTGTACTTGGAAAGCTGGAAGTGTAGTTTGTTCCAGTCTTCATCCCAGTTGATCAGGTTGGCAATGAAGTTGGTGATCGAGACATTGTCTGCCTCGCCGCCGAAGGTTTCGTAGGCGACGAGCAGCGTACTTCTCCAGGTCAGCATTCGTTCGGTCATTTCCTGCCCCCGGTCCTAATGGCGGGTCCCAATCTCTGGACCATAAGACGGCGAAGATAAGGCGCATCCGGACGGATTCGGCCTCCCATGGTTGCAGAAGTCGAAGTAGGCGGTCAGCCCGGTCTGCGCCTGCATCATTGCAGCCCCTGATGGCTATGCTGGACAGCGCGCAGTCCGGTCCCCAGCGGTTCGATAGTTTCGTTGCCGCCTTTGTATCGTTGCTGCCTTCGATGCGGGCAGCGAATACCACCACACCATCAGTTCGTAGCGCGCCGCGCCCGGCCCGGCGTCCCCTGCTGCGCCGAAACCGGGTTCGTGTACAACAAGATGCCGGCAATCGCCGCCAAAATACCCGGACCGGCAACAAACGGCCATCTGTTCCGTCTTCGCAGCATCTGCCATCCCCTTTGGGAACGCCGGGTGTAGGGCTTCATGATCCAATAAAAGGACCTGTATCGAATAGCGCCGCGGCGAGAAAGTGGGAATCGGGCGTGAATGGAAACCGGTTCATATTCTGAGAACGGTTCGAATGATCAAGAAGAATGGGGAAGTTCGTCCATCTGAACTGTAACCTTGCCAATCTCCATGGAGGTCGGGCAGGTTACGCCTGCGGTCACGATGTACTGCATTGCTTCTCCGTAGTTCCAGTCGATGGACTGTATTTCGCTCATTGGAACCTGCACCAGCCAGCCCGACTGAGGCATCGGGGTAGAGGGCATGTAGACCGCCCCGTAGCTTGTTCCCTGTTCGTCTGCGATGACGGCCATCAGAAAACCCACGCACCACACCCCGCGTCTTGGGTACTCCACCCGCACCACGGTATTGAAACCGGTATCGCTAGTCGTTGCGTCGGAGTCGGGCATCAGCTTCTTTGTGGTGGAGTAGACGGAGCCCAATCCGGGCGTCGATATGATCCCCTGCTCAATGAGGTGACCGAGAGTTCGGAACACGACAGTCGAGCCTAGCGCGTCGAACGCCAGCAGCACAATCACGATGATGGCGATGCTAAGACCAGGCACCTCCCGGCCGGCGACCGAGAAGATAAAGGGTTGAAAGAAGCCGTCCAGCGTGTCGTAGGCGAACTTGACCACCCAGAGAGTGACCAGCAGTGGTAGAAGCAGAATGGCCCCGCGTCCAAGACTGCTGGCGACTCTGGGTCCTAGCCTGCGATAGAGCGCTGCCGGCTCTGTTCTAATCGTCATGGTTCACCTCCATCGATTCCGGGACAACTGTTGGGTTGGCTGTGTTTCGATACCCTCCACTACGCCTCCTCCTTACCCCTCCAATCTGACCAGGTCTTGTTGACAATGGGCGCAGGCCGCTTAAGAGTTGACAAGTGCAAGCCCTCAGCTACCTCACGCGACAAAAAAGGTGTCCTCCCCTTACTCGGCAGTTCACTGAAAACTAAAAACCGGCTACTAAAAACTGCCCCTCCGCGCCCTCCGCGGACAAAAAACTGTACTCCCCTTACTCGGCAGTTCACTGAAAACTAAAAACCGGCTACTAAAAACTGCCCCTCCGCGCCCTCCGCGGACAAAAAACTGTACTCCCCTTACTCGGCAGTTCACTGAAAACTAAAAACCGGCTACTAAAAACTGCCCCTCCGCGTCCTCCGCGGACAAAAAAGGTGTACTCCCCTTACTCGGAGTTCACTGAAAACTAAAAGCCGGCTACTAAAAACTGCCCCTCCGCGCCCTCCGCGGACAAAAAAGTGTACTCCCCTTACTCGGCAGTTCACTGAAAACTAGAAACCGGCTACTAAAAACTGCCCCTCCGCGCCCTCCGCGGACAAAAAACTGTACTCCCCTTACCCGGCAGTTCACTGAAAACTAGAAACCGGCAACTAAAAACTGCCCCTCCGCGCCCTCCGCGGACAAAAAAGTGTACTCCCCTTACTCGGCAGTTCACTGAAAACTAAAAACCGGCTACTAAAAACTGCCCCTCCGCGTCTATCCCGGTTCAAGCAAAAGTCAACGAGCCCTGAACCATATAAACGCCTTCCCATTGCTGTCATTGCGCGCCGCGCTTCTTGCCCGCATGATCCCGGCTTTGAACTCCCTGGCCCCCAAAACAGCGCCCATCACCGGCTTCAAATGGTTGCGGAAGTCGAAGCCGGCGGTCAGCCCGGTCTGCTGAAGTGGGCCCGGGAACCGGACCGCAGGCCAAGGTCTATCAATCGACCCGGTTCACGTCGAAAACGCTAACGCCATCGCATGCCGCGTATTTCCGCCTCCAGCTCACGAATCCTTGCGGTATTCTCAAAGTGCCTTCCTCTGCCCATGTAGTTAGCGACAACATTGGCCAGGATCGCGATCATCAACGTCGCCAGGATATATGTGGCCAGCCGCAAACGCTGCGCCCCCTCGGCATCGAGACGCGCCCGCAGACCTTCATCTTCAATGGCGCCCTCCTCGACAAGAACCCCATAGAACTCGATGATCTCGGCCGCTCCCGTTCTGTGCGCCGATTCCGCCAGCTGGAAAAGCAGGAACAGCATCGCCACAATCGTAATCAGGTTGAACACAACCGGCTGAAAAAGTTTGTCCTTCACCTTACGACCTCCTTGATCGCAATCCGTGCAGTTCCGCTTCCAACTGGCGAATCCTGTCTTGGTTCACGCGCTGTCTCCTGCGGCCAAGATGATTGGCGATGACGTTGGCAAGAATGGCGATGAGCGCCGTGGCGCTCATGCTGATGTTGAACCTCTGTCGCCACGCCTGATCGGTCGCCAGACGCAAACTCGAGGTCTCGTCCACGGCGTCGCTTTCCGGAGCATGTTCCAGAATAAGCTGAATAGCCTCAGTCGTTGCGGACATCATGCGCGCCGGCGCCGTCAGCGTCTGGGCCAGGCAAAGCAGCAAGGCCGCAATTGTGACAATGTTGAAAATTACAGGTCGGTTAAGCTTGTCCATCGCTTCATGCCCTCCTTGCGGTTATGCGCATGGCAGGCGAGACGGTTATCGTTGTCCGCCTCGCCCTGCCTCTGCAGTTCCTGGTCGTTCTCCCTTTCGCCGGCCTCGCGGGAGCGATATCTATGCTCGCCTGTGGCCTGAATACACGCCTGCGCGCACGCAGAACCGGCCAGGCCGTCATGCGAATTTTGCGCCGCGAAACGCGCAACCTCGCCGTCGCGACCTTGATATGGTCTCCCATGGTTGCGGAAGTCGAAGCCGGCGGTCAGCCCGGTCTGCGCCTGCATCTTTGCAGCCCCAGATGCCTGTGCCGGACAGCGCGCTGTCCGGCACAGGTGAAACCGCCGCCCCGCACGGCCCGCCCGCCTCACCGGCGGTCTTTCCTCTCCAGTTTTAAGTCCCTGAAGATGCGCCATGCCAGGTACCCGTACAGGCTGCCGACCACAACGAACGTCAGCGGTTTGGACACCGGCCACGTGTAGGCGGCCGCAAACAGGCCGATCAGGAAAATTGCGACATCAACCGCCTTTGTCATCGGGTGGCCCTCCAGTCAGGAAAAATCCCCAGTACGGCTCTTCTTGTTGAATCTGAGGCCCGCGGCCGCGGACGCTCTCCCACAACGGCATCAGGCTCATCCCCCCGTCTTCCTTCGCAACTGGCGGCGCACGTGAACGGCCGCCAGGCCTGCCGCCGCAATGGGCAAGATGCATATCGGTACATTTGTCAGGCTCTCGCACATGGATTCATTCCGGTAATAGGACGCCCCCCGGCAAAGTACGAACTGCAGCTCCAGGAATCGCCATAGCAAATTGAGTGTGGCAGCGGCAAGAAGGGCAAGCGTGTAGGCCGTGCCTTTCCAATAGGCAAACGCCGAAATAACTGTCACGATCACAGAGACGGCGATGAACTCGTGCGCGACGAAGTCCAGCAGGATACTGTCCGGGTACCGCTCGGCAACGCGGGGAAGGACCAGGACGAGCACGCGCAACAATATAAAAGCGGCAGCTGCTAAGACAGCCGGCGGACCAGAAATAACGCTCCTCATCTTTTCTCTTCTGGTAGAACTTCTCCGCGCCCCGCCGCGTCCGCCGCGGACAAAAAAGGTGTACTCCCCTTACTCGGCAGTTCACTGAAAACTAAAAACCGGCTACTAAAAACTGCCCCTCCGCGCCCTCCGCGGACAAAAAAGGTGTACTCCCCTTACTCGGCAGTTCACTGAAAACTAAAAACCGGCTACTAAAAACTGCCCCTCCGCGCCCTCCGCGGACAAAAAAGGTGTACGCCCCTTACTCGGCAGTTCACTGCAAACTAAAAACCGGCTACTAAAAACTGCCGTTCCGCGTCCTCCGCGGACAAGAAAAGTGTACTCCCCTTACTCGGCAGTTCACTGAAAACTAAAAACCGGCTACTAAAAACTGCCGTTCCGCGTCCGCCGCGGACAAAAAAGGTGTCCTCCCCTTACTCGGCAGTTCACTGAAAACTAAAAACCGGCAACTAAAAACTGCCGTTCCGCGTCCTCCGCGGACAAGAAAAGTGTACGCCCCTTACTCGGCAGTTCACTGCAAACTAAAAACCGGCTACTAAAAACTGCCGTTCCGCGTCCTCCGCGGACAAGAAAAGTGTACGCCCCTTACTCGGCAGTTCACTGAAAACTAGAAACCGGCTACTAAAAACTGCCGTTCCGCGTCCTCCGCGGACAAGAAAAGTGTACGCCCCTTACTCGGCAGTTCACTGAAAACTAAAAACCGGCTACTAAAAACTGCCGTTCCGCGTCCTCCGCGGACAAAAAAGGTGTACGCCCCTTACTCGGCAGTTCACTGAAAACTAAAAACCGGCTACTAAAAACTGCCGTTCCGCGCCCCGCAGCTACCAGACCCGGTGTTCCACCTGATTGCTCCGGTCGAGCGTGAAAATATAGGGCTTGTTCGCAG
Organism: Caldilineaceae bacterium; assembly: GCA_965204705.1. GTDB lineage: Bacteria > Chloroflexota > Anaerolineae > Caldilineales > Caldilineaceae > Bin5. The sequence goes on from CBDBFE010000001.1 coordinate 69,125, forward strand.
CGACAGGTGTATCCGCATAGTAGGTGCTGACCCGAACCACCTCCTCGTCGCGCAGATAATCGATGAGCACCGGCTTGCCGCTCATCGGATTCACGCCGCTGTACAGCTCGATTACGCGCGCAAGCGGTGTTGCGGCCGGTTCCGGCCTGTCGAGCGCCTCGCGGAACCTCCTTTTGACCGATTCGATCACCGACGAAGGATATCTGCCGGCCAGGTCGCTGACTGAAGACAGATACGGCCCTGTTTGCGTAGCGCCGTCCGGCCCGATGAAATAGTACTGCAGCCCCTCCCCTGCCTGGCAGAGCTGCGCCGGCGTCGCAAAATGCTTCACGATGCACGCCATGTCCGGCGTCGGCGCAGCCGCTGGCCTTGCCGTCCGCGTCGCCGTTGGGACCGGTGTCGGCGTTGCTGTCGGCGCCGGTGTGTAAGTCGGCGTCGCCGTTATTGTCGGCGCCGGCGTGTAGGTCGCCGTGGCCGTTGATGCCGGCGCCGGTGTGTAGGTCGGCGCTGCCGTCGATGCCGGTGCCGGCGTATAGGTCGCCGTCGCCGTTGATGTCGGCGTCCGCGTGTAGGTCGGCGCCGGTGTGCGCGTGCGCGTCGGTCTCGGCCTTGGCGTGCGCGTCACCGTTGCTGCCGGCGCCGGCGTGTAGGTCGCCGTGGCCGTTGATGCCGGCGCCGGTGTGTAAGTCGCCGTCGGCGTGGCTGTGTCTGCTGGCGTCGACGTAGCGGTTGCGGTCGACGTCGCGGTCCCTGTTGCGGTCGACGTAGCGGTTGCGGTCGGCGTAGCGGTCCCTGTTGAGATCGACGTCGCGGTGGCGGTCGGCGTGTGCGTTCCGCAGATATCATCATGGTCCGGATCCCCGTCGGGGATCTGCTCGATCGCCTCTGGGTTAGAAGTGTCCAGGCACGAATGCAGCATCTCACGCGCCTCGACCGCTGGCGCGCGCTGCAGTATCAAAAAAAGCGCCGGAACTACCAGGGCCAGCGCGATCGCAATCATCTTCCTGTCCATACGTTATATCTCCCCATTCAGGTTACGTGTACAGCCGTTTCTCAACTACAACATCCCAATCTAGCAGACTTTTCGTGCCAAAGGGGTGACAGAAGAGTGTGTTTTGTACCAATATGGTGTCAGTTTTTGAACGGCGGTTTTTAGTCCTCGGCCCTGTTCGGTTATAGTGAACTGCCGGGTACGCGAAAATCCCCCTTTGCACGCGGGAGAACCGCGTTTCCTGCCTTAGGGTCGGGAGAGGGCGCGGCGCTTTGATTGAGGAGGAAGGAGATGGAGAGGGTAGACGAGATGAACTGGGAGAAGGCGGCGGCCGCCCTGCGCGACCGCCTGACGCGGCTGAGCGAGGCCAGCCTGCGCATCAACGAAAGCCTCGAACTGGAAACCGTGCTGCAGGGCGCGCTCGACAGCGCCCGTTCGCTGACCGGCGCACGCTACGGCGTGCTGTCCACCGTCGACGCAGCCGGCGATCTGGAGGAGCTGCTGGCCTCGAATCTGACGCCGGACGAGTTCCGCGGACTGCAGGAGATCCCCGGAGGGCTGGAGTTCTTCGAGTATCTGAGCGGCCTGCCCGGGCCGGTCCGGGTCGCAGACCTGTCCGATTACGCGCGCGCACTGGGCCTTTCCGGGTTCGACCTCGCAGTGCCGGCGCGCGCCTTCCTGACCGTCCCGATCCGGCGGCGGGGCGACAGCCTGGGCATCATCTACGTCGCCAAAAGCGAGACCGGCGCAACCTTCAGCCAGGAGGACGAGGAGACGCTGTCGCTGTTCGCGTCCCAGGCCGCCCTGGTCATCGCCAACGCCCGGCGCCACCGCGAGGAGCGCCGCGCGCGCGCCTCGCTGGAAACGCTGATCAACACCTCGCCGGTCGGGGTCGTCGTGCTCGACGCCCGCACGGGCGCCGCGCTCTCCTTCAACCGCGAGGCGCGTCGAATCGCGGATGCGCTGCGCGAGCCCGAACAGGAACCGGAGGCGCTGCTGGAGGTGCTGACGGTCCGGCGGGGTGACGGGCGCGAGTTCTCCCTTGCCGAGATCTCGGTGGCGCAGGCCCTGCAGGCGAGCGAAACGGTGCGCGTCGAGGAGATCCTGCTGACGGTGCCGGGCGGACGCAGCATCACCGTCCTCATGAATGCGACCCCCATCGACGACGAAGAGGGCGAGGTGGACGCCTTCGTGGTCACGATGCAGGACATGACGCCGCTGCAGGATCTGGAGCTGATGCGCGCCGAGTTTCTGGGCATGGTCAGCCACGAGCTGCGTACGCCGCTCACCGCGATCCGCGGTTCGGCCACCACCGTGCTGGACGCCGAGCACGCGATGGACCCGGTCGAGCTGCGGCAGTTCCTGCGCATCATCGTGGAACAGGCCGACAGCATGCGCGAGCTGATAGGCGGTCTCCTCGACGTGGCCCGCATCGAGAGCGGCACGCTGCCGGTCAATCCGGAACCGGTCGACGTGTTCGCGCTGCTGGACCGGGCCCGGAGCACCTTTCTGAGCGGAGGCGGCAGGAGCAGCCTCGAGATCGAGTTGGGGCCGGACCTGCCGCTGGTGATGGCGGACCGGCGGCGCATCGTCCAGGTCATCGGCAATCTGCTCTCCAACGCCGCCCGCCACTCGCCGGAATCGTCGCCCATCCGGCTGTCCGCCGCGCGGCAGGGCGCCGAGGTCGAGGTCGCGGTGGCCGACGAGGGCCGGGGCATTGCGGCCGAGCAGCTGCCGCGCCTGTTCGGCAAGTTCTCGCGCCGCCAGGACGGGGAGCAGGCAGGCAGTCCCGGCCTGGGGCTTGTCATCTGCAAAGGCATCGTGGAGGCCCACGGCGGCCGCATCTGGGCCGAGAGCGCAGGGATGAAGCTCGGCGCCTGCTTCACCTTCACGCTGCCGGCCGCCGCAGAGAGCCTGGGCCAGCCGCCTTCGACCCCAACCCGGCGGCGGCGCCGGGTCGCCGTCGCCGCGGAGCGCATCCTCGCGGTCGACGACGACCCGCAGACCTTGCGGCTCGTGCGGCGTGCGCTGACGGAGGCGGGCTACGAGCCGATCGTGACGGCCGACCCGGCCGAGGCGCGGCGTCTGATGGAAGAGCACCGGCCCAGCCTCGTCCTGCTCGACATGGTGATGCCCGGCAGCGACGGGATCGAGCTGATGGAGCAGCTCTTCGGCATCGCCAGCGTGCCGGTCATCTTCCTGTCGGCCTACGGGCAGGACCGGGTCATCGCGCGCGCCTTTGAGACGGGGGCCGCCGACTATATTGTCAAGCCCTTCTCAACGACGGAGCTGGTGGCCCGGGTGCAGGCCGCCCTGCGCCGGCAGGTGGAGCCGTACGGGGCAGGCATTCGGCAACCCTACGTGCAGGGCCGCCTGCTGATCGACTACACCGCGCGGACCGTTACGGTTGGCGGGCAGCCGCTGCAGCTGACGGCGATCGAATACAATCTGCTGCAGACGCTGTCGGTGAATGCAGGGCGGGTCTTGTCCCACGAACAGATCGTGCGCAGGGTGTGGAAGGGCTATGTGGGGACGGGGGCGGTGCGCACCGTGGTGAAGAGGCTGCGGCGCAAGCTGGGCGAGGAGGCCGACAGCCCGAAATATATCTTCTCCGAGCGCGGCGTCGGCTACCGCATGGCGAAAGGCGAAACCAGCGAGACGGATGCGGCGTCAGCCTGAAGCCCCCGGCAGCGCCCGCCATGAATGAACACAGCCGCACTGCCGGCGCCCTCTTCATCTTGTCCGCGTAAAGGAAGACACGGTGAAATGAAGCGAACTGCAAGGAACGGCCCTGTCTTCCCGGAACCCTTTGCGTCAACTCTCCGTTATCAGGGTGAACTCGGCCTCGAAGGCCGCGTGCCCTGAGAGATTCCCCAAGAAGCCTGAGGTGAAAGAACGGATGAAATCGATTATTGACCCCTCGTCGGACGTCGCCGCATCCGAAGTCAGGGGAGGCCGGTTAAGGCAGATCGTTCTGGCGCTGGCTATCCTCCTTCTCACACTGGTAGTGTCTGGGGCAATCTTTGGCGCCAGAGCCTTCCTGGAGGGCCAAGAGATTAGGGAATATGTTGGCGGGCCTTACGGTTCGCAGCTGCTCTATCTGCAGGGGTGCGAGTTGGGTGCGTCGGGCGGGGGACAGACGACCGCTTCGCAAACTCTGGAGGAGCAGATCGAATTTTGCCGGCGAACGGTATCCTCACGCGCCGGTTACTATGTTTACGATTTCAATATCAAGAGATCGGTCGCTCTTTCCAGGGAGGATATGGATCTTTGGCGGCAGTACGCGGTTCTCGCCTTCCCCGGGTCTCTCGGCGAAGCGGTCGGCAACAGCGAAACCAACCAATTCAACAGAATCGTTCCCTTTGAGGCGTTCCCAGGATTTGAGTACGACTGCGTTCTGGACGATAACCAATCTGAAGCCAGCTGCAAGGTTGCGACAGCGTCATGCGAATTCAGCGGCGAAGCGATCCGGTGCACCGTGTTCAACCCGCAATCCGAAAGCGCTGAACTACACCTCATCGAACGGGACAAAAAACTCGATCTCTTCGTGCCGCACGGGTTCATCACAGGACCTGATCTGTATAAAATGCTTAAGCCCCGCTTCTTTCCGTCCCTCGACTCGATGTAGACAGGCACAGGCGCCCTCCTCTGCCGGACTGCCCATGCTGAAGCAAAGCGCTCCCGGGAAGGTTCTCCGCTCAGGAGCGGCTCGCTTTTGACCGCCGCTGTGCGTAGCGCGCCTGCACGCCTTCCGCAAAGGCACAAAAAATGTGGGCGGGCACGAATGCGCAGTTGCGTTTGCCGTAGTCGCCGCTCAGCCACCGGGGCGAGTAGCGGGCGGCGACACAGGACCTGATTTCGTCGGTCTGAATGGGGCCGGCGGAGCGCCGGACGCGGCTGTCGACGACAAGGACGTCACCGGCATCGCCGCAGACCTGCTCTTCGTGGGGAATCGGGCTGAGGCCATGGTACAAACATCGCGGGCAGTTCACTGAAAACTAAAAACCGGCTACTAAAAACTGCCTTTCCGCGTCCCTCCGCGGACAGAAAGGGCCCTTCTGCGCTGTTCTCATCCGACTGCTTCAGGGGGCGACAGGCGGTACCAGAGACGCATCCTCATTGCCCTGCAGTCGCCGTATCTCCTCGGCCAGTTCAACAAAACGGCCATAGCTGCCGAAACGATACGTTGTTCGTTCGTCTATCGAGACTCGTCTCCACCTCTCTTTGCCGGTCCCCTTGCGACAAGCTACAGGACCACTCGCCGGCGCCGCTTCCACGATGCCCAGCCTGATAAAATCGAAGACCAGCTCGGCAACGAGCTCAGGCGTCATGCTTCCGTGACGGTAGCCGCCCGACCTCCTGGCAATCTGGGTATGCGTTGCCGAAAACTCTCTGCCGCCGCACGCGTCTGCCATCTCCGCCATACACGTAAGCAGCATCCGGTATTGCGGGTACATCAAATCGAGCAGTCCGCTCCCTCTCAACGCCCCGGTTACGTTCCCAAAACTGTGTTCACCCATCCGTGCCCTCATCATCATCAGGCTGAACAGCTGTCTCGCCGGTCGATCTGCGTAATTTGACTTCAGCAGCGACTCTCAAATCAGATCTCGCAGCTTCCCCCGAAAGTACCGGAAACTGGGAGATGCGTTGTTCTCCACATCCATCAGCGGGGCGATTTTCGTCGCCCATGCCGACTTCTCCCTGCCCACAGCCTGCCCTCACCTTCCCGCCAGCGCTCTTGAGCCGCCCGGAAATACAGCGTCCCTGCCCTGCGGATACGCCCCCTTGATCGCGGTCATGTCGCCGAGTAGCCAGGCTTCGCCTTCTTCGATCGCAATACAGAAGCGGGTGTCCGGTTTAGGATCGCACGCATGGAGGACTGCGAAGAGCTCCTGGCGAAACGTCTTCAGACAGTTGTCATCCAGGTCGCAGACCACGATCACCGCCGCCGCGCCCGCGTGCATCGCAGGCATCTTCCACGCCGGACTTCAGAGCATCGGCCAGGAACCCGAACGCATCAAACAGGGCGCTCTTGCCGGCCCCGTTCTTGCCGATAACCGCCGTCAAGGCGGTGAGCGGCTGGCCTTCGGGTTGATTCCACAGACGGCCCAGGGTCACATCCCTGAGCGCCTTGAAATTCCTTACTCGGAACCCCTGAATCCTGGCCATCTTGCAGCCCCCGTTTTCTACACGGTAGGACAGGTCAATCCAAGACAAATCGGCCTTGGCGCGTCGGGACTACTTGGTCTCGGCGTCCAACCTCCCTATTGTCCTTGGGAAGTCGTATAATGTAAATCATGGCTGAGTCCTCTCCTCCCCTGTGCGGACCTTCTTTTGTTATCGCACACCGCCCGCAAGTTGTAGAATGCTTCATGTACGGAAGCACGCCTTGATGGGAGACGCATGAGGGACACAGAGACTGCGGTGCCCGCCCAGGGTAGGCAAACCACCATGCCCCCGCGCCGCCCTCGCGCAGAGACGGCCCGCTTGGGCGACGAGATATATGAGCGGGACATCCGTCCGCAGGTCGAGGTGGACCACCACGGGGAATATGTCGCCATCGACGTTGACAGCGGAAGCTGGGCCATCTCCGACGACCTTCGGGCGGCAGCCAAGCGTCTGCGGACGCAGCGCCCCGGCGCTGTTGACGTCTGGCTGCTTCGGGTTGGATACCGGGCCCTGCATCACTTTGGGGGTCGTCCCCTTCGGAGCGCCGGGTGATAGAGGGCGTGGTGAACGCCGCCTATGAGCCGGTAGTGGTCCTGACCGTACATGGTCCATCGGGGCAGGCAACTGAAATCGAGGCGATAATAGACACCGGCTTCAACCGTGACGCCTGCGTTGGCGGCGGAATTGGAACTATCCCTTGAGGGCGCGAGCCGGGCAACCCTTGCCGGCGGCAGCGAGGTGACCTTCGATCTTTACGACGTTGCGGTGCTCTGGGACGGTCAGCCGAGATATGTCCTGGCCGGTGCTGCCGATACGACGCCTCTCGTGGGTATGCGCATGCTGGACCGCCACAACCTGAACATCGACGTAGAGAACGCAGGCCGCGTCGTCATCCAGGCCAAAGAGTAGCCGCACTCCTCCTTTCCCGCCGCAGCGGGCATTGCCCCGATCACTTGGGGAAAATTACCCCAGGGCAACTGCTGAGCTTGGCCCCGGAAACTGGACCACAAGCTACAGTTCATAGTAGAGCATCAATCTCCCCTCGCAAATCTGCCGGATTTGTCTTCGACGAGGATTTCAAAAGGCGGCCCAGGGTCACATCCCTGCGCGCCTTGAAATTCCTTACTCGGAACCCCTGAATCCTGGCCATCTTGCAGTCCCTATTTGCTACACGGTAGGACAGGGATCACGTCCCGTCTGCCCTGAACGCCAGTCGTAATGCCTAGGGTTCGTTGACGTTTGACGGTATAGCGATCCGCGGTAGCAAAGTGCGGCTTATCCCTGAAGAACTGCGCAACTGCGAAATGAAAACTTGATAGGCCCCAGGTGTTCTCCGCGGCCCTCCCTGGCCCTTCGTGGACAGAGAAAGGTGTTCTTCGTGGCCCTTAGTGGCCCTTCGTGGACAAAAAGGTGTTCTCCGTGGTCCTCTGTGGCCCTCCGTGGACAAAAAAGGTGTTTTGCTCTGGCTTGTCTCACAAAAAAGGCAAACGTCAACGAGTCCTAGTCAATCCAAGGTAAATCGGCCCTGGCGCGTCGGGATCACACAATCTCGGTCCTTGACATGGTTGCTGAGCGTCTCCAGAATCGAGCGCTCCTCCAAACCGGCCTCGGCCAGCTCGATCAAGGCCTGCAGGATCTGCGCAAACAGCGCGTTGCGCTGCAGCCCGCGTTCGTCAATGTAACTGTTCGCCTTGCCTTGGTCGCCGCCGCGCCACAGCTGCATCAGCTTGTGTGCCTGGTCTGTCAGCGGTACGGGACGCCCGCCCGGGCCTTCAATGCCTGGAATACGCCCCGTGCGCCGGTTCCGGGGCTTCAGCCCGACAACATGAGTGCCGCCGGGCCAGTCGTTACCCGGGCTCCGCTCCTGGCCGAACGCATCAGCAGGGACCGCTTAAGCCGCACTCTCTTATCAATGCGCGCCTTGCGGAATTCGCGCACGTCAGCGCCATGGTCGGTTCCTCCAACTTGGAGTTGTCATGACGCCTCCTCGTGGGTGCGGGCCCGCCAACGCGCGCCTGACAGAGAGGAAAACAGCGAGGACCAACGCCCATCAACTGTACCCTCACGGCATCTCCCACAGAAGCCGCAGCGGCACTGCATAGAGCCCCTCGTCGAAGCGCACGCACGCCTCACCATCGTAAAGCACCACCCCGCCGGTAAACCGCCTGCCTGCAGCATTCTTGAGCTTGCGCAGGGCCTGGAAGTCCGCTGCCGTCACCGTTGCCCCTGCCTTGACTTCTACGCCCGCCAGCGCCTGTGTCCCCCGCTCGAGGACGATGTCCACCTCGACGCCGTCCTTGTCCCGGAAGTGAAAAAAGGTAACAGGGTCCGGTTGCCAGCTTGCCTGCCGGCGTAACTCCTGGTAAACGAAAGTCTCCACCAGTTGCCCCAGCAATGACCGGTCCGCCGCGAGACCGGATGCATCCATCCCAAGCAGAGCGCAGGCCAGACCGGTATCCCCAAGATGGAGTTTGGGTGTCTTGATGAGGCGTTTCAGGCGATTGCTGTGCCAGGGTGGCAGCTGCTCCAGCAGGAACACCCGTTCAAGCAGAGTGATGTAATCCCGGATCGTGGGGCGGCTGACTTGGAACGGGGCAGCCAGTCCGGAGAGATTAAACAAAGTAGCCGTCTGGACGGCCGCGTGCGTCAGCAGCCGCGGCAATACATCGAGGGAACGGATGCGGGCGATCTCAGGTACATCCCGCTGTACCTGGGCTTCAAGATAACTTCGGTACCAATTGGCGCGTCGCCGGCCTGCGGGTCGCGCCAGCGCGGCGGGATATCCGCCCGCTACAATTCGCCCAATAAGCCCCTTCCCCAGACGCGCTATGCGGCGGCTCTCGAACCCGCCGCCGAACAGGGCGTCAAGAAAGCCCGGCAACCGGGCCTCGGTGCCGGATGGACCCGGCCCTCCGTGCAGCTCACACTGCGCCAGCGGATGCAGTCTGACCGTTTCCATGCGGCCGGCCAAAGAATCTGACAGCGCCGGCGTCTGCAACACGTTGCTCGAACCCGTTAGCAGGAAGCGTCCGGGCAGCCGCCTGCGGTCCACCTCCAGTTTCAAAGCGGCAAAGAGCGCAGGAACCCGTTGCACTTCGTCGAGAATAACCAGATCGGGCAACTCCGCGACGAAGCCCAGCGGATCAGCCTCAGCGCCCGCGCGCACAACCTCATCATCAAAGGAGAAGTAGGTGTAATCCTCGGGTCTGTCGGGTAAAGTTCTTGACGGACGTCTCCCGCCGGCCGGGTTCTCTGAGGTACAGACCATTTGGGCAAGGGTGGTCTTGCCGCACTGTCGAGGCCCCTGGATCAGGACGACCGGCGAGTCCTCCAGGGCCTCTGTTAAGCGCCTTTCGGCGAAACGGGGGGTACAAGGTATCTCCAGCCATCGGCTGATTGTAACTTTCTGCTGCGGCTGATTGCAACTTTATCTTGCGGCTGATTGAAAGGTTCAGCGCCCGTTTCTGCGCCTTCGGTGGCTCTTCACAGCCTTCAAAAGAGCCCCTGACCGATGTCTCGGTACTCTGTGGTTTCCGGGCCCCAGTTCCTTAGCGCCTCAAAAGCCACTTGGAACGCCCTGCAACGCCTCGGACTTTCACCGGCAATACCAGGAGATGGAGACGGTCTCGCGTGTGAAAGCCTTCCCTAATGAAAGGGAAAGCCATGATTCGCCGGCTTGGCCGGGCCGCGGCTGCCTATCGGTGTGAGTAGCGTGCCGGCGCCGGCCGGTGCAGCGCCGAAATTCCGAGCGATAGCATTGCGTAAAGAAACCGGCAAAGCGGCCGCAAATTCAGAAAGTTTTGGTCAAGTCTGCGCAAAATGATAGATTGACACGAAACTGACTACCCTGAAATACCTCAGACGCTATGAACACGACCTCTACAATTCACAAAGCCCTGCAAGAGTTCGCTGCCGCGGTGACGGACAAGCTGACGCAGATCACACACGGCGAACCGGAAGAGCAGCTGCGCGCGCCTTTCGAGAATTTCATGGGCGCTGCCGCCGGCGCGCTCGGTTGGGATGTCGTCTGCACCGGTGAAACGCCCCTTCCGGATCGCCTCGGCCGCCCGGATTACGCAGTGCATCTGAACAGCCTGCTTGCCGGCTATGTGGAACTCAAACCAGCGGGCACCGGAGCCACTGCTTCCCGTTTTGTAGGCCACAACCGCAGACAGTTCAACCGCTTCTCCGCCATCCCCAACATCCTCTACACCGACGGCAACGAGTGGGCGCTCTACCGTAACGGCGAGCTGGTAGACAGGGTAGTCCGCCTCTCCGGCGATGTCGCTTCCGAGGGCAAAAAAGCGGTTGGGCCGCAGGACGTGCATGCGCTCGAAAGTCTGCTGCGCGACTTTCTCATGTGGAAGCCCTTCATTCCCACTGACCGCGCTGGCCGCATCGACCTTCGTCGATTTGCCGCGCTGCTCGCGCCGCTCTGCCGCATGTTGCGCGACGACGTGACCGATGCACTCAAGCGTCCGGATTCACCCCTCCTGCAACTGGCTCAGGACTGGCGCCAGCTTCTCTTCCCCGACGCGCCGGACGAACAGTTCTCCGACGCCTACGCCCAGACCGTCCTTTTCGCGCTGCTGCTGGGCCGCAGCGAGGGAGCCGACCCGCTCACACTCGGAAGCGCAGAAAACGCGCTGTCCGCACAGCACAATCTGCTGTCGCGGGCGCTGCAAGTGCTGACCGACCCCAACGCGCGCGCCGACATCGCCGCTCCGTTAGACCTGCTGCTGCGCGTGGTCGCGGTCGTGCCGCCCGCCGCGCTGACCAGTCCCGACGACCCCTGGCTCTACTTCTACGAGGACTTTCTCGCCGTTTACGATCCCCGTCTGCGCAAGGACGCCGGCGCCTACTACACGCCGGTCGAGGTCGTGCGCGCACAGGTGCGCCTGATCGACAATCTGCTCGTGGAACGTCTGGGCAAACCGCTCGGCTTCGCCGACCCTGATGTGGTCACGCTTGATCCGGCGTTGGGAACCGGCACCTACCTGCTCGGCGTCATCGAACACGCCCTCGGCCGCGTCGAAGCCGAGCAGGGAGCGGGCGCGGTACCCAACCAGGCTACGACGCTGGCCGAAAACCTGTACGGCTTTGAGCTCATGGTAGGCCCCTATGCGGTGAGCGAACTGCGCATCAGCCGCGCCTTGCGCGACCGCGGCGGGCAACTGCCCGCGAAGGGCACGCACGTCTTCCTGACCGATACCCTCGAAAGCCCCAATGCCAAGCCGCTTCAACCACCGCTTTTCCTGCAGCCGATTGCCGACCAGCACGCCCGCGCCCTGAAGGTCAAAAGCAATGTGCCGGTAATCGTCTGCCTCGGCAACCCGCCCTACGACCGGCATGAGGCGGCCACGGACACGAACAGGGCACGCACCGGCGGCTGGGTGCGCCATGGCGATCGCGACGAACGGGCGATCCTGCGCGACTTTCTCGATCCGGCCGTCAGCGCCGGACATGGCGGCCATCTCAAGAACCTTTACAATCTGTACGTCTACTTCTGGCGTTGGGCGTTATGGAAGGTCTTTGAGCAGGGGAACGGCGGGCCGGGCGTGGTCAGCTATATCAGCGCATCGAGCTACTTTGACGGCGACGCCTTTTGTGGGATGCGCGAGCAGATGCGCCGCCAGTGCGACGAAATCTGGATTCTCGACCTCGGCGGCGAGGGACGGGGCACGCGGCGCAGCGAAAACGTCTTCGCTATCCAGACGCCTGTTGCCATCGCCGTGGCCTTCCGCTCGCAGGAGGCAAATACAGACGCGCCTGCAAAAGTCCACTATGCGCGCCTTGAAGGGACGCGCCAAGAGAAGCTGGCCGCGCTCGACGGCATTACCGGTTGCTCGATAGTGGAGTGGCGAGAGTGTCCCGATGAATGGAAGGCGCCGTTCCGTCCGGCGGGCGAAGGCGATTACTTTTCCCACCCCCTCCTGGCCGACCTGATGCCGTGGCAGCAATCCGGTGTCAAAGCTGGACGAACTTGGGTTGTTGCCCCCGAAATGAAGACGCTCCACAACCGTTGGTATCGTCTTCTGCAAGCAAAGGGAAACGAACGCAGGAGTCTTTTCAAGGATTCTCCCACTGGATGCAAAGCGCACGAAGCCGCGACCCAGTTGCCGCCATCGGAAGACAGGTTGAAAGCTATTTCCGATCTTGAGACAGGACAACCCGCTCCTGAGCTTGTACGTCTTGCCTACAGATCGTTCGACAGGCAATTCGTCTTTGGTGACGCCCGTCTGTTGGACAGGCCGGGACCGGCGCTGTGGCGCGCCCACAGCGATAGTCAGGTGTATCTGACCAGTTCGTTCACCCAACCTCTTGGAAATGGCCCCGCTCTGACTTCCTCAGTGTCAATTCCCGATCTTCACTACTTTTCAGGCCGTGGCGCAAAAGACGTTCTCCCACTCTACCGCGATAGCCGAGCGTCGCAGGCCAACATCGTGCCCGGACTGCTCGAACTACTTGGTGTTGCCTACCAGCACCCGGTCGCTCCGGAAGATTTTCTGGCATACGTCTACGGCGTGTTGGCGCAACCGGCTTTCACTACGCGCTTCGGCAAAGAACTGGAGACCCGCGAGCTGCGCCTGCCAATCACCTGCGACGCAGCGCTGTTTGAGAAGATGCGCGCGGCCGGCGCGAAGCTTCTCTGGTTGCATACTTATGGCGAGCGGTTCGTGCCCGAAGGCAAGCCCCGCGGCCAGGTTCCCCCCGGCGCGGCCAGATGCACCGTAGCCGTGCCCGGTGATACCGACGGCTATCCCGAAACCTTCGCCTACAACGACGAAACCGCCACCCTCCACGTCGGCGCCGGCGAATTCACGCCGGTCGCGCCTGAACTGTACGCCTTCGAAGTGTCCGGCCTCAAAGTCGTGCAGTCTTGGCTCAAGTACCGCATGAAGAAAGGCGCCGGCCGCAAATCCTCGCCCCTGGACGACATCCGCCCCACCCGCTGGACCAGCCAGTTCACCACCGAACTGCTCAAGCTCCTCTGGGTCCTGGAGGCCACCCTGGCCGCCTACCCCGAACAGGCCCAACTGCTCCAGGAAGTCATCACCGGCGACTGCTTCCACGCCGACGAATTGCCGCCCGTGCCGGAGGATATGCGCAAGCCGCCTCGGGTGGCCAAGAGGGGGTTGTTTGAGTGAGCTAGGACGGCCATCAAGTTCATTTTCGGTGAATTTCGCGTGGGACAGATAGGGAATTTTCAGAGAGAATGGCATGAGAATCGACGGGAAACAGGTTAGCAACCCTTTTTCAGAAGGTGGTGGTGGGCCGCATTTCGAGGCGCACGTTCAAGCAATGTTTGTAACACTTATGCTTACGGGTGGCCATGCACCTTGCCTACCAACTTGGCCAATCAAGGAGATTAGACTTCAAACCAAGATTGATGGCATATCACTAGATGACTTGATGGTAACCGTCGAGAATCCTGGCAGTGGAGAAAAGCGCAAGTTGCTTGTGCAAGTTAAGCACGCTATAGAACTCACCGAGAATAACCGGCTTTTCGGAGAAGTGATACAGGCTGCCTGGAGAGATTTCAACAGAGACCATCCTGTTGACGGCGACCGCCTTGCTCTCATCACAGGGCCACCTAGCAGAATTAGCGATGCTGGATGGATATTAAATCAAGCGAGACATACTATCAGCGCTATGGAGTTACTAAAGAGGGTCCAGCGGACTAAATTCAGCAGCCAGGAGAAGCGCAAGAAACTGGCAGCTTTCCAGTGTCAATTGAAAAAAGCCAACAACGACTGCCAAGTCCCAGACGATGTTCTTTTCATGTTTCTACGCCGATTCTTTTTGGTTCAGTACGACCTGGGGTATGAGACTGGAGGAACTATGTCTCTCCTAACTTCCCATATGTCACAATTTACGGACGATCCACTTTGGGCGTGGGGCAGGATTGTTGACGTTGTTCAGACATGGAATCAGGATGCTGGAATCATTACCCCCGATAATTTACCCGAAGACTTACGCAACGCATTTGAACGCCCACTTCCACAGACTCCTAGAACCGATACCCTACAAGAGCAGCCTCCTCAGCCTGAGCAGTACTGGAATCAGCATCAGTTTGCTTCCGACTTAGTGTTTGCAAATCTTCTTGGTGCCTGGAACGAAAAACACGAGGCCGATCTCAAGATAATCCGCGAACTCACTAGAAGGGAACCGGATGTTTGGATCCATAGCATGAGAGAGACTCTTCAACTTTCTTTAAGCCCTGTATCTCTGAATAGTGGACAGTGGCATGTCCCTGATCGAATGGTCTTGTGGAGGGCTCTAAGTAGGAGGGTTTTTGATGATCACTTGGCTCACTTGAAGGAAGTCGCCATCACTGTTCTGTCTGAGCGAGACCCTAAGTTTGAACTTCCAGCTCAGGATCGATATGCGGCGCAAGTACACGGTGCTGTATTGAAACACTCTTACGGCTTACGTAAGGGATTGGCCGAGAGCTTAGCCTTAGTTGGAATACGTCCTGCCGAACTTAGGAACTGCTCGCAACCCGGACCTAAGACTATGGTAGCGCTTGCCGTACGAAAGATATTAGAGAACGCGGATTGGGCGCTTTGGGGAAGTTTAGGAAATCTACTTCCCATATTGGCTGAAGCGTCCCCTGACGAATTCTTAAAGGCGGTTGAGAGTGGCTTACGGCAGAAACCTTGTCCGTTTGATGAACTCTTTGTGCAAGAACAGAAAGGTATGTTGGGAGAAAACCTATTTGCTGGCCTGCTCCGGGCACTTGAAGCACTGGCATGGTTTGAAGAATACCTAATAAGGTTATGCATAGTTCTTGGCAATTTGGATAGCCGTGATCCAGGAGGCAATTGGGTTAATCGACCTGCCAAGTCGCTAGCGGGAATTCTGCATCCGAGTCGTCCACAAACATACGCGTCCGCTCAAAAGCAGAAACTTGCCGTTGAGACGCTTCAACAAGAGTTTCCCGAAGAAGCATGGAAGCTCATTCGCCAGTTGTCTTCTCACCGAAGGGGATATCCTCTCCGTACACATCGTCCAATATGGCGTGACTCAAACCTCGACAGCAGGAGGGAATCGTGACCAATTACGAGCCTTCGGAGCAATTCGACGTGTATGCCGAGATGGCTGTAGATATGGCTTGCGAGGACATAGAAAAGCTGATAGACAAAGATTTTATTGATAAACTGCATGAGTTACCGCAGAAGGCTCGAGATAGGGTTCTTGAGCATATCTCTTCGGATGCCATCTCTATCGCACCCGAAGAGAAGCGCTTGGCACTCTGGACTGAACTGTCTAGATTCATTAGGGTTCATAGAGATTTCGCCTCAGCTAGTTGGGCATTAGGCGAAGAAGAAATCGTCAAAGTTGAGAACGTCGCCAAGCGGCTTTCCCCAAACAGCCCAATGGCTGTTCACAAGATGCTATTTGGTGATTATGATTTCCCTCTTTACAAAGACTGGGGAAATTGGGATGACTTGGATGAGCAGAGGAGAGCTCGTCGACAGCAAGCTGTCAGTGACATAGTGGCCTTTGGCGATGTGGATGCTGTCATTCAATTTGCCCAAAGAGTCGAGAAACCCAAGTTTGTGGGAAATGCTTTGGCTGAACTGACTGACGCGAATATCGATGGACGACTACTGCCGAAGATGCTGGATACTGACGATGAGAAGATCCGGCAGTTTGTGCAAGGCTATGTTTGGGTTCGCAGATACAAGGCAGGATGGGAATGGGCCGATGGACTGGATAGGTCTGGATGGAATGACACACAAATCGGGCTGTTTCTGAGTTGGTTGCCCTTTTCGGGAGGGGCTTGGGAGCGAGCCGAAGCGTGGCTTGGCAAACGAGAAGGGGAGTATTGGCGTAGAACTAGTGCTAGATTATTTTACAACACGGATGGCGATATTGGCTTTGCAATTGACAAGCTTATCAACTATCAGCGACCAAAAGCCGCCATACAATGTCTTGCGCTGATGAAACATGACAAAGGCACGTTTGACAGACAGCAAGCTTTCCGGGCCCTGCGTGCCTCCAGGGACACAGATGAACCTGAGGGCCAAGAGCTTCGGTATGCCATCATTGAGATCATTCAGGATCTTCAATCAGATCCGGGAGCCAGCCAAGTGGATCTGATGGAGGTCGAGTGGCTCTACCTGCCCCTCTTGAAGCATCATCCAGGTGCTTCACCAAAGACTCTAGAATTCAGGCTTGCGTCTGACCCAGACTTTTATTGCCAAGTAATTCAGCTAATCTTTCGCCCTGAAGGGCAGGACGCGCCGTCTGGACAACTTAGCGAGCACGAAAAGGCTTTAGCCCAAAACGCATATTCGCTGCTTTTTGAATGGAAGACGCCTCCAGGTATGCAGCCGGATGGCATGTTTTCTCAAAAAGCATTTACTGAGTGGCTCAACCACGTCAAAGCCGTCTGTGGCAAGTCAGGACATCTAGGAATCGCTCTCGAGCAAGTAGGCGAAGTTCTAGTCCATTATCCACCCGACCCTGATGGCTTGTGGATTCACCCAACTATTGCTGATGCTCTGGACGACGAAGATTCCGAAGCTATGAGGGACGGTTTCAAAATCGGAATCTCAAATTCCAGGGGTTTCCATGTCGTCGACGGTACAGGCAAGGAAGAACGCGAACTTGCAGAGGGAAACAGGCAAAAAGCTGACGAGCTAGAGAATGCAGGGTATCACCACTTGGCACAAACTTTCAGAGAAATAGCTAAACGATACGACGATGAATCGGACGAGGCAATCACTAGAGGTGCTCAGATGGATTAACTCAGCAAGGATAGAGGCCTGCCCGCTCTCGACAGCTGTATCTTCCTCCCTAACAGAGTATTAGACCGAAGGCTGTACAACACCAGAGTATTAATCGACAGAACTGAAGGACCTCCCAGTGAAGCATGAACAAGAATTCGACAGGTTCCTCTCCAAGGAAGTAAACCTCAACGCATCCCGACTCACTGACTTGAACAGAAGGGTTTCTTATATTACCTCTCTCCTCGAGGACTTGGATTCGTTCAAAACAGTCGAGAAGCAGGGTTCGTATGCGTTAGGCACAGTCATCAAACCAACCAGGGGCCGTGGATATGACGCTGACCTATTGCTTCATATGCATCATTCCCCAGGCAAAGAGCCGAAGGACTACATAAGAGATGTTTATAAACGTCTCAAAAGGGACAAGGACTTCAGTGATAAAGTGCATTTAGCAACCAGGTGCGCTTACATTGAGTATGTAGGAGATTTCCATTTGGATATCGTGCCTTGTGTCACGAAAGGAAAACAGATATTTATTTTCAATGGTAGGGACAACAAGATCGAAGTAACGGACGGGACCGGCTATAGAGACTGGCTCAACCAGAAGAACGAAATCACAGACGGACAGCTTAAGAAAGTCACGAAACTGCTTAAATATCTTAGAGATCACAAGAACAATTTCCTTGTCAAATCAATTCTCCTGACTACACTTGTTGGCCTCAACGTACATGACAATGAGGTGGGCAGCAAAGCCTATACAGATACGCCAACCGCGTTGAAGACGATTTCAAATCGCATAAATTCCTTCTTGCAGAATAATGAGCGAATGCCAACAATCCGAAATCCAGCCTTGCGAAGCGAGAAATTCACAAGGCGCTGGGATCAAAAGAAATACAGCCAGTTCAGAAAAATGTTCAACATCTACAACGGCAAGATAAATGAGGCATTCGACGCTACTGATCCGGACGAGAGCATTGCCCAATGGCAAAAGCTGTTTGGAAGGAATTTTGGTTAACTGTGCGTGATTCCAAAAAATTGGAGCACGAGTTGAGGCATATAATAGAGAGGTTCACTAAGTAAGTGGAGGTGACCTGCCCCCGACGTTTGTACCACCCGTTATGTTAGTCCGACAGGCACAGGGACAGGGTCGGCAGGCAAGAGGGCCTCAGGCACCGGCCGCGGTCATGCCTTGCGCCAGGCCCACGCGACCGCTGACTTCACCCGGCAGGCAATCGTCGACTCGCTCATACCGACAACCGAACTATCATCTCCGGCGGCGCGATGCGCTACTGTTATATCACTGACACACGTTCATGAATTCCCGAACGGAGACTATGAATCCACGGGAACGGATGCGGGGAACAAATTGCCACTCCCAAGCATCTCTTCGATCGACAGGGCCTGCGCTCCTGAGAGATCGGAAACATATCGGATGTCGGAGACTCCGTGGGGGATATCTGACGGAAGGGAAGGAACTACCTCAACTTGGTAAAACCTCAGCGATTCTGAGGCAATCTCAGAATCGAAGCCCGCCTCGAGTCCAGTCCTCCAATTGGTTCCCAGAGTGCTGGCGACAACGTAATCGAGCCTCTTCAATGCTTCCGAACTACCAACTCGGCGTCGTATCCTTTCTAGCAATGTCCTCACTTTCGGACCGCCACCTGAACTTTCAACGAAGACTGATGCAATGGCTACTCGCGTACCCGCGGGCGGATGGAGTTGCCGATGCGAGAAGCTATGCATCCGGGTTCTTCGGCTGGTGCTCTTAATCTCGAGACGCTCCGGCCCGCTGTTAAAGTCGTAAGCATCTGTGGATTCCGCACGCCAGCCTTCCAGAAGGACCTCAGGATCCCGAGCCTGAGCAATCAGCCACAACTCGGCCCAAAGACCTTGGATCGTTCCCCTGGGAGGCTGGGATGCTAGTCTGAATAGCTCGATAAGCCCAGCGACCATCCGGCGAAGCTCATCGCTTGTTGGCGTCTCTCCAAGTGATCGAAGCAAAGTTTCGGATGCATCGAAGAACCTGTCCCTCAGAAGTGCATCAGAGTCGACGCACGTCAACACAGAGAACTGCTCACGCCCTACCTCTACACCTGCCTCGCTGATAGAGCAATGCATCCCGTGCCCCACTCGAAGATGTCGGCCCTCGAAGTCCGACAAAACCGCGGCCCCAGCCGTGTGAGTGGTCTCGACGAGAATAGCTGGGTTCCCCTGATGGTCCCGACCGACGCGATAGCGAGAATGGCGGGCTATGCGCGCCGTCTCGTAGACTCGCCCATGGCTAGACGCAGGCACTCTGAGTCCAGCGAACAGTTTCTTAAGATCCCGTGCCCTCGCGCCCCGCGTCAAGGTGCACTCCCTATCGTTAGGTTGCCATCTCGGTGAAGACTCCCACGCGCATGAACTTAGGCATCCATAAGGAGACAACTGGTACGTGCCCCCGCAGAAGACTTGGCGGCCGCGCCGAGTCGGTTAGGTTTAGATCATGGATCTGCACGGTAACCGTTTCATCGGAGCGGATGTCCCGATCTCCCGGGTATACGCTTCCGCGAAGTTTCACAGGTTGAACGGGGGCAGCCCCCTGGAACAAGTTAACTATCCGTCCGTGGTAGTCGATCTGCCGGCGGCGCTTCCCCCCGCCCGGCAGTATGGAGCGCCGATCAGCCATGAGATAGACAACTGCAGACGCTTCAGGATTGCTCTTTAGATGCCACTGGATCGCCAACTCCGCAGCCGAGAAATTCGGGGCATCACGCCAGGAGTACCACATGCGTACCAGGAGGTTCTCGAGGAGACTCTTAAGGGAAATGCCTTCCGCGAAAGCGTTCCGTTGCTCTAGCGTCCGCTGGTCGCTCCCGGGATCCTCTTGAAACGAGAGCCCTTCAAGGAATGCCTCAATGACGTCCCAGTTTGATGCTATCTTGGCGTCTTCCTCTGGAGTCCATGGCTGTATCTGGTGCGTCCACTCTGGGACCTTTAAGTGTTGGTAGATTTCCGGCAACACGGAGCGACGAGTTGGACGGAGTGACTGGGCGAGCAGCATTCGCCTCCGCCAATCCGCCATCGAATGCCCTGACTGGGCGAGCCCACGGAGTTCCTCCATCACATGGGATTCATGATCAATGTAATTCTCGTAGTCTCTTCTGACATCAGCATCAAGAAAGACACGGCAGAGGCCCAGATAGTCCCGCTTATAGCCAAAGAACCTTCCACGCTGTTGAATCGTGTCGGCAACGCCCCCTCCGCGCCCTCTCGGCATATAAGTGGTGGTTAGGCCATTGACAGTGAACCCTCTACCCAAGTTTTCGCCGCCCACGAGTATGTGTGAATGTGCTGAACTCCAGTTGTCTTGGGTCCATGATTTCAACACACTGGAATTCACCTCCCAAGTCCGAGTAGTACGCATGGATGTAGGTAGGTACTCAAGGACGTCTTCAAATGCAGGGAACGTCTCGTGGCCGTCGTTCTGTTGCCTGTAAGCTTCTACCGACTCTGCTAGATCGTCGTAGGTGTCGCGGAAGGCCTCAACGAGTTCCTCGCGATCGGGCTCTCCAAGAGCAAGTTCAAGTAACTCCGCCCACGATTCCGTGGCTCCTTCAACCCACTTCTTGAACTGATAGTGGTCCATTTTGTACATCGACGGATGGACGAGCATCGAACGATGCTCCTGTGTGGGCTCGCTTTTCCCGCGATGGTAAGCCTGAACTGCGACTCCAACATAAAATAGACGCAACGCCTCTAGCAGACTGTCAGGCGGTGCGACGTCGCTCTCATCGTCTATGACTTGCAGGTCGTGCTCTGGAATCGTGCTCACGAGCCTACCGCCATTGAAGAACGATCGTCCCCCGCAGTAGCCGGTGCCGGCGGCGAGAGTCCACCCGAATCGAGGAGACAGACTATCCAGAACCTTGATCAATAGGAGAGCCTGTGGCGTCGCGGTGTACTGGACGTACGTGTGCCGTGGAAGCGCACCACGCAACGAGAGCAAGGCTTCGTATACTGGGCTAGTTTCATCCTGTTTGACCTTGGTGTTGAGTCCGTGCTGATCCGCCTCATCGTCGATGATCAGGCAGGGCAGGCCGCTGAGATCCAACTGACGCAGGGCATCAACGAGGCCATTCACGCGCCGCTTACTCTTGAGCACGGTTATCAATGCGGTTTTTCGTGGGAAGCCTGGCAACTCAGGCTGGCCCCATTGCTGTAGTAGGTGACTAAGCTGCTGTGGGAGATCCGGGTTGTTGGTCTGAGCTTCGAAAATGACCCATCGACCAGCGGTGTTCCCAAGATCCAGATCGTGTCTGAGTCGCTTCACGGTTTGGTTGTAGAGGTTCAACTTCGTGCCCGAAAGCACTATAATTAACGGGAAGCGATTGTCGCACGCGAGCGCCGCGACAGTTGTGAATGAGAGGGTCTTTCCGCTCTGCACGTAACCGACGACAAGGCCGGTTTCCTGCGCGTCCTCCTCTTCGCTCGGAGAGACGCAGCGTGCAATGATCTTCATTCCAGACTGCACGATTTCATTTCGAGCGCTCTTGGGAAGTCCTAGATCAGCCTGTCGCTTCAGGAGGCGCAGTGCTTCCCCGTCCTCCACCAACAGGGGACGCCACCGCCATCCTGGAGGTAATTCGCCTGCGAGTTCAGTTATGACCTCGCCCCCTTTTCCGTTCGCCATTTCGTCCTCCGTTCTTTGGTAAACTCTACGGCTTAGAAAAAACCTTTCCGAGCAGATCATTGAATCGCCGTCTCACCTCGCCCGCTTGGCGAGCGCCGGCCTGACGGGCAGTTATCTCGGCGATTGCCAACCCGGCCGCAAAGCGCGTTAGCAACTCCAGGTTCTCGTAGCCGATTCCCACATAGCGCTCAGAGAAAGGGTGTCTTAGCGACATGCGTAGCCGAATGACATCATGTTGACCGCTATCGCCCGACTCCATGTGTTCAGCGATCTCGAACCAGTCTTGCAAATGCGAAGGCTCATTGGAGACCTCAACAGTGACGCGCCACCTTCTTGAACGATAAGCTAGATCGATCGTTGCGGGGAACAATTCTGTTCCGGGTGATAAGTCATCGGGCAGCGGGCTTTCGGTGGGGACCAACTCGCCAACCCTCGAGTTACTGAACTCCCGACCTAGTACGGACGCTGTTCCCTCCGAGGCACTCTTTGCTTCGTCGCTCAGGCGAGTCTCAGGTGAGCGTCTGGCCCCGGTTCGCAGGCCCCGCGCCTGCCTTATCAGCGGCAGCGGCTCATCGTCAGCGTACTCACGCAGAAGGTCGACGAACGGCTCTTCATGCTCCTCCCATCGGAAACCATCCTTGGTGTGCGAAATCTCGAACCCTTCGAGCGTCAGTTCGCCAAAGAGGCGCTGGTACTCGTACGAGTTAGATGCTCCGAATATCGCCCGGGGTCGGTAAGTTTCATCCCCGCTTCCCTCGATGAGGCGTTTCCGACGGAAGAGGGCCAGCCCTGCGTTTGCTGTGCTTCCAACTGCACGTATTGCCAGGAACCCGTGTGCTCGCAGACCACCACCCAAGTCGAAGTCAATTGGCTTTGACCAGCGCTTATGCTCCCCCTCTGGATCGTCGAATCGTGGTCCCCGAAAGATTTCCACTTCTTCATCAACAAGCTTCTGCTCTGGGTTTGTACCATGCTGAAACACCAGTTCAAAAGAACCGTCACGAAGGAACATTCGGTAGATGCTTGCCAGGTGCTGCCGAATCTTGCTGATCGTCTTCCCGTAAGGTGGGCTATGGAGACCAGAGACGATCACGTCCGTGCCATGAGCCTCCAGCGGAGCGGGGAATGTCTCTGGCTGCACTGTTTCAAGTCTCTTCTCGACTATCTCGTTGAAGTCGAGTGTTATCTCACGACGAACGGACTCGCCAAGGGCTTTGGACCGCACTGTGAGCCTACGTCCAAACCAAGCGGCAGCCGTCTTCATACCCATCCCAAACTCGGCCAGACCTGATACGTCAGGTGGAGGCTCTGCCGGACGAAGCGCCCGCGCCCACTCATCGCGATAGATACCCGCCGCGTTGTCCGAAACCTGAATGAAGCCCCCGTCTGATGTGTCGATCTTTACCTTCACGAGCAGCTTACCAGTGTGGCCGTCGACCCGGGCAAGCTCATGCTGGTGGTCCTGAAAGCTCTGAATGGCGTTGTCTACGAACTCCGCAGCAGCGAACCACGGTCGATAGTTCAGATGCCGGAACACGCCTAGTACGCTCACCTCCGGTCGAATGTCTATCGACTCGACATCTGGGGTAAACGACGTTTGGCTCTCAGCCCCTGTTCTTTCATCAGGTTTGGGTGTCAACTGGTCCATTTGGACTCTCCGTTATGGAGTCGTCATTGCAGAGAAGTCTGGCCGCGATCCGGTAGACCACACCAACATGCACGGCGTTGCCTAGCGCCCTAAAAGTTGCCGTCCGAGAGTCTGGTACGTGAAAGGTACTTGGAAAGCCCTGCAGACGTAAGCCTTCTACTCGCGAGAGGTGTCGACGCATCGGCCCCAGAATAGGAATCTGCGTTGATGTCATCGCAACTAGAGACGGGCTGTTCCTATACCTCTTCACGCGAAGGCCTGATGGTCTGAACTGAAGAATATGCTTCCACAGATCTCTGACTTCCCCTTGGCAGTTCCACTCCAGCTTTCGAAGAGAGGGAGGAAATGATCGAAGCCTTAGAACCCAGTCCGAGGGGAGTTCACTCTGTATTGAAGACAACCATGTTCGATTGGCTTTGATGAATCGCACCTTCCACTGAGGGAAATGTCCAACTCGGCTCCGGGCGTAGCTCGGCAGTGCCTGGAAGCTTTCCAGCGTCACTTCCGTGCCATTCTTAGGGGGGGGACCTTTGCCAGCGCCGATCACGTGGGCCCAGGGAGTCATGTCTTCATAGGGATAGTCGGCGTCAATCTCGTCTCCCCAGATCGGAAATGACGGGAGTTCGGCTCTCTCTTCTGGCAACGCTTTTAGGAAGGCATTCCAGTGCTCGATACACCGACGGTGCTGGTCGACGATCTGCGTTTCCTTTCGGTCACGCTCCGTTAGCTCGTCGCCAGACTGAACGACTCTGTTCATCGAGGTGACTGCTGTTCGGTCCCTAGGAGGGAAAATGTCCTTCGGTATGCATGTGTGTGAAGCCACTGCAAAAAAGCGCTCGCGGTGGTGTGGGAAGCCCAAATGGTGAGGTGAAAGCAGCCCTTTACCGCCGCTGACCCTATGTTCAGTCGCGCTAACGTGGTAGCCAAGTCCTCTCAAGCTAGACTTGACGATACGCCACGTTCGCCCCTCGTCGTGACGCTCGAAGTTGCCAACGTTTTCCAGAATCACATAGCTGGGTCGATGCCGTTTCAGGACGTCGAGAATTTCGTGAAATAGGGTTCCAGATGTCTCATCGTTCAATCCAGCCTGAGTCCCCGACTTGGAGAAGGGCTGACATGGAAACCCCGCACATAGCACGTCGTGAGGGGGCACTTGCTGCTTGGAAGCACGAATGTCGCCTTGGATTTCCGACCCATGAGGAAAGTTTCGGCGATAGAGTTCCCGCAGCATAGGGTCTATTTCGCATGAGAAGACGCACTCGTGTCCGAGACTTTCTAGCGCGACACGGAAGCCCCCGAGGCCAGCGAACAGGTCAACGAACCTCATGCCGGCCCCCTGTATAGATTCCTCTAGCCTTGTTATCTGACATTCCCGATTTGGATACTCCTAGCCCATGCTGTCTCCTCACCTACTTGGTTGAGAGACCAGCGGGTTGCCGCCGTCAGAAGCAGCCTAGCCGCCGCGTCGTCCCTATGGTGCCGCACCTTGGTGCTGGACGTATCCGGAAGCGTCGGCATGGCATATCTACTTGCCCTGCTCTACCTGGTGTACGGCCTTTTCGTCTGGGCCAACCACAGTTGCTTTACAGCCACTGCAGGGTAGCGCCGGTCGAGTTCACCTTTGTATAGCGGGCAACCGTGCCCGCGTTCCTCCATCTCCCCAGGGCCATGACGGCCTGGGTGGAAGCGCCGGCCGCGGCCATGCGTTGCGCCAGGCCCACACGGCCGCTGTGCCCGCTGAACCGGTCGCCCAGGCCTGCAGCTGCGGCCGCTGCCTTCACCCGGCGGGCAACCGTCGACTCGCTCATACCGAAAACGGAGTCCTCAGCGCCCGCGCCGTCGCGGATCGCATCCAGGTGCGCTATTGCAACCGGGGTCAGATAGACCGTGCGCGGGGTGGCGTCCGACATCACCCAGCAGAGCGCAATATCGACTGCGATATGTTTGCCCGCAACGTCACCAACTTGCTAATGGTTTCGGAGGCGATCTTACGCCCAAAGCCTTCACCCACAATCTCCTCACCCTAGCATACATTCAGAATTTCTGCACATCTGACAGGAGCTTGTCAAGATTATAATTGTGTGCCACTATAAACAGGCCGCCCGCACGAATAGCCCAAAAGGGAGACATAGACGTGGATCAACACAAAGCCAACGATACGCTCAATCCACCCGCCAGACGCTCGCCAGCGTCACGGCGCACTGCCAAAATTTCGTTATCTCTGACACCGAACGAAAAGCGCCGGATCATTGATGCTGCCGAAGCCACCGACCGCATCATTTCCGACTTCTTGAGAGAGGAAATCATGCTCGTAGTGGCGCAGATCGAGAAGCAAAAACCCAGCGCATGAATGAGCGACAGAGCGGACGGCCGCAGATCGCAGCCGGGTCCGAAATATCCAGCCCGAACCCGCCACCGGCTAGATTGTAATCAACATCATGGATTCAGTATCGCAATGGGATAGAGAGGTTATCGGAGAGCGCACCAGCGCCATTCTGCAAGATCTCAAAGCGCAGGGAAAATCCACCGGGAATCCCAACTATGGCTTTGAAGCCGGCGAGGACGGGAAACTCATCGAAAACGAGCAGGAGCAAGCCGTCCTGCAGCGCGTCGCGAAACTGCGCGCCCAGCGCAAAAGCTGGGCCAGAGTGACCAGCGCGCTCACAGACGCCGGCATACGCACCCGACGCGGCACCGCGTTCAGCCGGCAAGGCCTGTCCAAAATCGCAAAGAGAGCAGGGATCAAATAAAAGAGGACGGCCCCGATCTGCCAATCGGGGCCCACTACCACTGAGACCCACCCGTGAAAGGAGCCTCGCCCACATGCTAACACACAGAACACCCAATCGCATACCGATCGCCGCCGCCGCCGAAGTCGCAGCCCGTCTCCCGGGCACGCGCTGGGAAGGCGCCGGCTACCGCACCCGCGGCTACTGCCACGGCAGCGGAGACAAGCCGACGTCGGCATCGCTGGTATTCAGCGACCCCCCCAGGCCCGGAGAACAGTCCCTGCGCGTCCACTGCTTCAAATGCAACCCCGGCACGCCGGCAGAACGCGACGCCATCCGCCACGCCCTGCAAAAAGCGACCGGCCTGCAGCTGTGCAACTGTCGCGCCTGCTGGGAATCCCACCGCGCGGGCCGGCCTCCGGATGGAGCGGCTACCCGGCCTGCCGCCCCCGGCCGGCCCGCGCCGGCCACGACACAGCCTGCGCCGCGGCGCCGCGCAAAGAGCGACACGGCAGCCTACGCCGCCGACCTATGGGCCGCAGCCCGCCCATCCACTTCCGGGCCGGCGGAACAGCATCCCGTAGGCCGTTGGTTGGCCGCACGCACACCCCCGATCCGCTGGCCCGCCGGCCGGCCGCTGCCCGAAACAGTCCGCTGGCTTGCCCGCAGACACCGCATTTTCCCCCGCAGACAACCGGACAGCCCGGCCGTCGGCGCGCTGGTCATGGCACTGCGCCCCCTGTCCAACCCTGTCGGCGCTACCCGCAAGGTGCATCTGGTCGCCATCGACGCCGAGGGGCGCAAAGCGTACCACTGGCAGGCAAACAAGCGCGGCGATAAACATACCTACGGCCAGGACGTCGCCGCCTATGGCCTGCTCTGGAAACAACGGCCAGCAGGCAAACACGCCTGCGATCTGCATGTCGTCGAAGGCCTCGCAGACGGATTGGCCTTGCTCACAGCCCTGCCGGAGGATCAGATCGTAGCCGTCTGCGCCGGCCTGCGCTACAGCGAAATCGACCCGGGCTGGTTCGCGTCCGTAACCCTGTGGCCCGACGGCGATGAGAAGGCGTTGGAAACGGCCCGCCGGCAGGCGCAGCAGTGGGCAAACCGCGGCTACACCACCCCAATCAAGTTACTGCCAAAAGGGGAAGACCCTGCGAGCATGAACTGGAGAACACCGTGACGAATTCGACCCTGCCTAACGGAACCGAGGCAATCACACCCGACGAAGTGCCCGCAGAAATCCCCGCCCCGCTCCCAGGAGCTCAGGAGTTGAGAGGCATAAACGCAGCCATCGCCGCCGGCAAGACGCCGGACAGGGACGACATCGAAGCCATACGCCGGCTACGACCCTCTGGGGGAATGTCCGAAACGGAGATCGTCCAGCTGATCGAAGCCCTGCACAGCGACAGTTCCGCAACCGCGCAAATGGCATGGACACAAATTGGCAAGCTGATCAGATACCGTAGCTGGAACGAGAAAAAAGCGTGGAATTTCCAAGCTCCGGATCGTGAGTGGCTGATCAAAGACTGGCTGCCGCTCGGCCGCATCGGCCTGCTCACAGGCGAGGGCGAAAAGGGCAAAAGCCTGTTGGCGCTGCAACTGGCCGCGAAGATGGCCGCTGGCGGTGGCCTCTGGCTGCGACGCGGCGTCAAGGTCACCATGCCGGCCGTATCAGACGGTGTCGCGGTGATTGCCAATTGGGAAGACGAAGCTCACGAAGCGCGCCGGCGCCTGAACTGGATCGAAAACGCCGACCGCGCTGACGACCAGACAACACCCCTGGCGAAGCGTGTAGGCAAAAGCCTGCGCTATCTGGAGATGGCCCAGGCCGGCCCCGTGTGGACGGCCGACGGCCTCTCCCTTATCGGCCGCCAATTGCGCGACTACTGCGAAGAACACGACGCCCGCCTGCTTGTTCTCGACCCCCTGATCAACGCCTACGGCGCAACAGAGAACGCCAACGAGGAGGCCGCCCACTTCATGGCCGACTGGGGCGGCTGGGCGCAGGAAGCGAGTTGCACCGTCCTGCTTTGCCATCACCCGCCAAAGGCGGACAGAAAGGACAGACAGGAGGGCGCCGACCACGGATTCAGAGGCGCCAGCGCCTTTTCCGCCGAGGCCCGCTTTTACTGGCAGCTGACCGACCAGAAAGAGAAAGACGGGCCGGCTATTACCGTGTTAAGACGGCGCAAAGGCAACTACGCAGACCCGAACGCGTCGAAGGAAATATACCTGGACAAATCACAGAAAACCCACTGGATTTGGCGCGTTGCGGCCGGCCAGCCCCAACAACAGACCAACACATCCCCCTATAACCATCAGGAGGACGATGACTATGACGAAGTCGGTTAACACTCTGACCATTCAAGAACGAATCAAATACATAGTCTCTAAACTGAAAGAACGCGGCCAGGTCCCAGAAGACGCCCAAGAGCCTTACCTGGACCAAATCGCCGGCAAGCGTTTCGATCCCCTCATGCAGGAAGCCTTTCGGGAATATGATCGGCGCCATAGTGATTTGATGGTTGTAGCCGAAGAACACGCCGACATCGACTCTGTCGCATCCCCCATTCTGACTACCAGCAGCGGCCCAGCGACCACCGAGGACCTGCTGTCGCTAGCAGGAATGATGGGCCGCATCACCAATGCCCTTACCCCCGACCAACTATCCCACGACAAGGATCTCCTAACCGTTGAAATGATCGGCCTGTCATACAATCATGACCTGTGGGAAGCCATTCCCCCGGCAGAAAGAAAGAAGGCCGGCTTGCAACATCCCTATACCCCACTGATTCGATCCTTCCTGAACCCGCCCAAAAATGGAAATACTAGGAAAACCGGCATTCTTTCTGCCGCGCTAACGCGCAACCCGTTGAAAGATACGCCAACCGCCACCTTGTTCGACATGAAGGCATTTCGCAAACAGGGCATCGGCTTTAACCCGTCGCCGGAAGACCAAGCACATCTGCCGGATTTTGAACCCGCCAACCCCACCCAACTCGCGCCGGCCTTGCCACTGCTCATGTATGATGAAGCGCGCGCCGGTAAAAGCCCGGGCAGGGGAAGTCCCACAACGCCCTGGGAACTACGCACCTGGATCGAGCTGATACTGACAACCCCCGCCGCTGAGCGCTTCAGCAGTGATGAACTATGTGTACGGTACGGAGACTTCGTCGAGTGGCTGATGCCAAACGGCCGTTATTCCAAGAAGTGCTTTCAGGCTATCGACAGAGCGTTGGACGAAGTACACAACCTGCGCTTGCCTTGGGAAATTGGCGGGGTCGGCGGCCTGTGGAGTGTGATACTGGTCATATCCAAACCCCGGACATGGAACGCCTACAACGACCTGCTGATCTTCAAGACCTCCTTACCGCCAGGCGTCAGCGGATATGGCCCACTGATTTACCGCCCCGCGCTGCGTGAGATGGGCCAGGAATCGGTCCTCCAGTACCGATCCTATCTTTCGCTTTCCTGGTTGTGGGATCATTACGGCGCCAACAAAGGCCGGTACATTCAATCCACCCGGGTGCGCCTTGCCCGAGACAAGAACAACAACCTCGTGGATGCCAAAGGAGCCATCATCTTGGACAAGAACGGAAACCCGGCGCGCACGTGGATGATCCGGCGCAAGCACAACAATAAGATAATTTGGGAACCCAGACCCGGCATTGTTCCCCTC
Source organism: Caldilineaceae bacterium (assembly GCA_965204705.1). Lineage (GTDB taxonomy): Bacteria > Chloroflexota > Anaerolineae > Caldilineales > Caldilineaceae > Bin5. The sequence continues at coordinate 98,755 of CBDBFE010000001.1, forward strand.
GATGCAGACGGAAAACCCGTCCCATCCTTGAATGACGCCGCCCGGGAGCGCAATCCGGCCGCCGACCAGTACCCGATCCTGACGCCGCAACAGCTAGTGTCCCTCGCCTACATGGACGAACAAAAACAACTCACTCCCGCCACACATCGAAAAAGACAGGAGCGTTCCCGGAAGGCTCTCAAAGCGATTAAAAGTAAGGGCCTGTGCACCCTCGAAAAAATCGACGGCGGCATACGCATCCTGCCCCCACACGGATGGGGAGCTTCTTTCGACCATGACTAAGGCAAAGACAGTGGATCAGAAGCAGTGCTTTACTACATCTGAAGTCACACTATCCCGCCACTACATCTGAAGTCACACTCTACTACATCTGAAGTCGCGCTCTACTACATCTGAAGTCACACATCCCCTCTGGTAGAAAGGCAACCCCTATATACCCTATATCCCTATAAGGGTATGGGAGGGCTGCCCATGCCCTTATAGGGCGGGCAGCCCCAGGGAAAAAACTCCTCGGCACGGTGGAACAACCAGAAAGAAGCAGCGCATGGATGCCGCCCAGGAACGTAACCCCGCAGCTGATCATTACCCTTTTCTGTCGCCCGAGCATCAGGTCGCCCTGGGTCCATCCGCCGGCGCCCAATACACTGAGTAAATCGGCGCGTTCCATACGAAGAGCACGGGCAGAGGACGCCTTGTCCAACATGGCCGGCAACGGCTACATTATCACCGAACACCTGGACAAAGGCGTGCGTATCCTGCCGCCGTCGGGATGGGGTGCCGGTTACGGGGATAAACTACATTTGCGGTGGAGGCTGTCTCAGAAGTCGGGCTGAGAGCGTGCGCCAATTGCGTCTGAGGGTAAGGCGGGTTTAGGATGAGGCTTACCCAAGATGCAGGCGGAGCGCACATGCCTTTTCGGGAGATGAGTAGAGAGCAGATGTGGATGCTGCCACCGACGCTTGATGAGCTGTTGCCCCCGGATCATCGAGCAAGGTTTGTGGCCGAGTTCGTCGATGCCCTGGACAGGGAAGGCTGGGCCGAGCTTGGTGTGGAGATGGGAGGGGAGCCTCTGGGTGCGCCTGCCTACCATCCCAGAGCGCTCCTGTGCGTGTGGCTTTACGGATTCATGACGGGCGTGCGTTCATGCCGCAAACTGGAGACGGCCTGTCGTGACCAGATACCGTACCTGTGGTTGACCGGATGGCAGTACCCCGACCACAACACGCTGTGGCAGTTCTACAGGAAGCACCGTTCAGCTATGAGGAAGCTGTTCGAGCGCACGGTGCGCACGGCGGTGACGATGGGATTGTTGGACCTGGCCGTGCAGGCGGTCGATGGTACAAAGATGGTCGCCAACGCCTCCAAGGACAGGGTCTATGACGCCGAAGAGTTGCGTGCCTTGCTGGGTCGGTTGGACAAGACGATATCCGAGCTTGAGGCCCAGAACGAAGCGGGAGAAGATGAGCCTGCCGTCAATCTGCCAGAAGAGTTGGCCGACAAGAAAGTCCTCAGAGAGCAGGTCAGGCAGGCGATGGACGACCTTGCGGGTCGCGGCCGCCAGAAGTGCATCAACCTGACTGACAGAGACGCCCGATTAATGAAGAGCAGCCAGGGTATCGTGACTGGCTACAACGCTCAGGCCATGGTGTCGCCGTTGCAACCGAGTGTCGGTGCGAGCGGGATGTTCGTCACGGCGGCTGATGTGGTGGATGAACCGAATGACTCTGCCCAGCTGGTCCCGATGCTGGAGCAGTCCGAGGAGACTACCGGGGCAAGGGCCCAGGTGACGTTGGCGGACGCCGGCTATCACTCCGGGTCTGCGCTGGACGAATGCGCCCGCAGGGACCGCAAGCTCGTGATGCCTGAGTCGTCGCGGCGACGTGCCCAGCATCACCCCTATCACAAGGACCGCTTCATCTACGACCAGTGCAACGACAGCTACCTCTGCCCACACGGTCAGACGCTGACTCCCGTCGGCAGCATACGCAGTCCCAACGGGACACCGAGGCGCGTGTACCGGGCCTCCGCTGCCACTTGCCAGGCCTGCCCAGCCTTCGGGGTATGCACCAACGACCTGTTGAATGGACGAGCGCTGACGATAGGACCTCACGACGCAGTGTTGCGCCGCCATCGCACCTGGATGTCCACCCGCGAGGCACAGGAGATATCCAAACGCAGAAAGCAGCTGATCGAACCGGTCTTCGGCATCATCAAGGAGCAACAGGGGGCGCGTCGATTCTTGCTGCGCGGCCTCGTCAATGTAGCAGCCGAGTGGACTCTGTTGGCGACCGCGTTCAACCTGAGGACCCTTTGGCGCATATGGCGCTCAGGCGCTGTTGGCTTCCTGCCCTGCAGCCCGGCATCTCAACCCATTCCCTGAGTGTAGCGCCGGGCAGCGTCGATACTGCCTCTTCAACGTTGGCATGGCTCAGCTTATGCAACCAGCCGTCTTCGGAAGCTGGCGTGCCGGAACTTACCAACGCTTACCCAACTTGTCCTTCTGAGACAGCCTACCTGGACCAGTTCTTGGGGGACAGGTCACCCCGGCCAAGCACATCGTCTTGCCAAGGTTCATCTCGCGAAACACCCGGTTCGGGATGTTTGATCTTCAATACGCCCTGCGATTCTGCGGAAATTGTAGTTTCTTCGGTCATAGTTTTCTCCTGACGATAATTTCCGTCAGAAACGCTTCCGTCCCCAAGTCGAAATTGAGAACTCCGGTCACGCCTGCTTCTTCAAATCTCTGCCGCACACAACAGATCAGTATAGCACATTCGTGCATATCTTCAAAAATTCTGCTCTCTTTTCTTATCCTGAATGCGCGCTATGTTAAAGGCTGCCGTTAATATGGCAGCAGATTCCGCCCATGTTAAAAGCTACCGTTAATATAGCCGCTCCCGCGCGCGAAGTTCGCAACTGGCGATCTCCCCGCACAGCTTGATAGTCGACCGTTATCAGGGTCACCCGACTAGTGGAATACGCTATCGACGTTCGGGGCCGAATCTTTAACTTCCGGGGAAAAGTACCGCTCTACGAGGAAAATAAGAAACTGCTCACCTCGGCAAGCGTCTGATCAAAGGTCTTGATCTCGCGCACGCCCCGCCGCAGGCAACTCGCCAAATGACACAGGTCGCGCGCCTGCAGAACAGGATGCCGCTCATGGAGACGGCGTGCCAGGGACACGTCCGCCTCCTCCAAAGGCCATACCTCAACACCAGAGTACGACACCAACGCCATTGCCGCATCAAGCGTTTCTAATCTCTTTGCCGGCAGGTAGGCGTGAATCAATTCCTGCAGAACCTCTGCCGAGGTGCATAGCTGGCCCCGCTGCCCGATCGACTCCGCAAAGAACGCCCGCGCTGGACCGCGCAGTGGATGAGGGCGGCCCACGGCGTAGATGAAGAGGTTCGTATCGACAAAAGTCACGCGCCAGCCACTTTGCCTGCGCGCGACGCCTCGATAACACGCAAATGCTCGCTCCAGTCCGGCTCCTCTTCAGGGCCGTCCAGATCATCGCAGGCGCGGAAGAAGGCCATCACATCTTCCACGGAAGCGAAGGGCTTGGCCCCCTGACGATTTTCAAGCCGTTCGCAGGCAGCGGCGTACAACCACCCGCTCAGCGTCATGCCTTCGCGACGAGCCTGGCGAACGAAACGCTCGCGATCTGCATCAGAGATTTCGATCTGAACGTTGGTCATTTGCCCCTTCCCTTTCAGAGTAAATGGCGAAAACCACTGGCGTTGCAAACGGTCTCCCGCTGCCACTATACCACCTCAGGCTCCGAATCTAGCAGCCGCACAACAACCCCAATCAACGCCATCACCTTCTCGTCGCTGAACCCGTTGACATCAAAACCGTGGGCAATCGCGTTCCGGTATCGCCGCATGTCAGCCAGGTAGTCATAGTCCGCGCGCGCGATAACGCCATGATAGACCGCTTGGTCGAGGACATAACCCGACTGGGTGACGCGCGTGATCGAAACGCCCTCCGCCGCGATCAGTTCCCTGACGACAGCCTCAAAAGCCGACCAGACCAGCAGAAAAGCAGCCTCACCCAAACCGTGCCCAAGTGCCTTCTCCGCCTCGGCAAGACGTTGGCGTACCTCCTCTATCGCAAAAGAACGCGCCCCCTCCGGCGAATCCAGTCTCTCCGGTTCGCCCACCAGTAGAAGCTCAAAACTCCAGCCGGGTTTGTCATGAAGAATTTGCGCCAGTTCGCTTATTTTGGGTGATTCAGCCAGCGAAGCCCGGTATTTCACCTCAACTACCTTCGCTTCACCATCTTTTCGCACGACAAGGTCGGCCAGGAAGCCTGGCAGAAACGCCAGTGGAACGTCCTGTTCTACCTCATAACCTTTGCTCCGGTACTCCGCCGCCGTCTTCTCAATGAAGTTCCTTTGAACGATTTCTACATCCTTCATCAGGATATCACCCCCTGGTCAGGCGCATGGTCCACTAAGATATGAACAAATGGCGTAGACCTTGCAAGCGCTTCACTTAAGACAGGCGAGAAAGTCTGAACTTGCAGGTTGTCCTTCAAATTTCTCCTGCGGCAGAGCATATCAGTTATCCGTCCATCATCGGAGAAGACGACCTGCTTCAGCCCGTCCAGAATCGGTTTCGGAATGTTGTCTACGTCGAGACGAACTGCATCGTAAACATAGGTAATCGTCACCATGAGCGACCCGGAATCGATCGGTTCGTCGGTCCATTCCCTCTTTGCGGCGCTACGGACTTCCTGCCTCCACTCTCTCAATCTCTCCCTGTTACGACGGATTTGCTGGGACACGGGAATGCCGTAAATGGTTAATTCAAAAGGTATTGCCACGTCGATGCACAACCACCCATAATGGTGAGCCCCGTTGGTTATCGAGACCTGCGGCACAAGGCTTAGCCCAGACACTCAACAACGCAGAGTATAGCGTAGATTGTCCGCTTTGAACGTACTTCAGTCAACCCCGCCCCGGATCGCCTCCAACACCCCCTCCGCCTCCGAATCCAGCAGCCGCACAACAACCCCGAACAATTCCGTCACCTTTTCGTCGCTGAACCCGTTGACATCAAACCCGTGGGCAATCGCGTTTCGATACTTCATCATGTCGGTCAGATAATCGTAGTCTTCGCGCGAAATGATGCCGTGCATGACCGCCATGTCGAGGACGTATGCCGCCGTCGTGACGCGCGTGATCGAGATCTCGGCGGTCTCGATCAGATTGCGAATCGCGGCCTCGCAAGCCGACCAGACCAGCAGGTAGGCGGCCTCGCCCGACCCCTTCTCAAGAACGGCCTCCGCCTCGGCAAGACGGCGGCGGATCGCCTCTTCGGCAAAAGGCTGCGCGCCCTCAGGTGATTCCAGCTTCTCCGGTTCGCCCACCAGTAGCAGGTCATAGCTCCAGCCAGGCTTTTCATACAGGATTTCCACCACCTCTGCCATTCTGGGCGCCCTTGCCAGCGAAGTCCTGGATTTGACCTCAATGACTCGAGTTTCCTCACCTTTACGCACGACCAGGTCGGCGCGGTAGCCGGGCAGGAATTCAAGCTGGCAGTTTTCCTCTACCTCATAGCCTCTGCTGCGGTACTCCGCCGCCTTCTTGTCGACGAACTTCCTTTCAAGAATCGCAATGTCTTCGATCAAGATATCACCCCCTGGTCAGGCGCATCGTCCCCAACCATGCGAAGTAACTGTCCAGAGCGCTGCCAACTTCCCCATCTACGCGCCCCCGCAAACCACAGCCCAACCACGCCAACCGCTCGCATCACCATCACAGCCCATCTTCCTAATCCCGTAAATCACAGTTCAGACAATGCCGTTCGGACAGTTGGCAACGAGCGAGACTCCTACACCCCGCCCCGGATCGCCTCCAACAACCCCTCCGCCTCCGCCTCCAGCGCCCGGATGTCAGCCCAGATCTCATCCGGTTCCCGCAGCGGCTGCGGCCTGTAAAAATAACGCGTGAAACTGATCTCGTACCCCACCTTCACGCTGCCCGGGTCATACCACGCGTCCGGCGCGTACGGCAGCACCTCCCGCCGCAGAAAACCCTCGATGCCGCCCGCCTCCAGCAGCGCCGCCTGCTCACTGTCCTTCAGCTCCGGATCGGGCGCATACGCCACCACCACCGCCTCGCCGTCGATCTCCACCGGAAAAAGACCCCGCAACGGGTCGGCCGCAACCCCGCCGCGGTGGATCCTGCGGATCACCGGCGCTGCATCCGGGCTCGGTTCGACGCTCTCGCGCAGCTTCTTGATCTCACTCGCCTTGTACGCGCGCGCCGGGTCGATGCCCGGCAGCCGCAGCGGGCGCTCCACGTTCAGCTTCTGATAGCCGAACGCCGCATTGGGAAAGATCTTCGACTGCTCCGTCTCCTCGAAGGCCAGAAACGTCTCGCAGATGCGCCCGATATCCTCTGCCGCCAGCTCGCAGTTCTTGTTTCCCAGGTTCTTGCGCAGCGGCCGGTGCCACCCGCTCGCGTCGATCAGCTGCACATAACCCTGCCGTTCAGCCGCCTTCCTGTTGCTCAACACCCAGATGTAGGTCGCGATGCCCGTGTTGTAAAAAATGTTGAGCGGCAGCGCGATGATCGCCTCCAGCCAGTCGTTCTCGATGATCCAGCGGCGGATGTTGCTCTCGCCCTGACCCGCGTCGCCCGTGAAGAGCGAGCTGCCGTTATGCACCTCCGCCACGCGGCTGCCCAGCGCCGAGTCCTGCTTCATCTTGCTCAGCATGTTCGCCAGAAAGATCATCTGCCCGTCGCTCGAGCGCGTGACAAGCGAAAAATCCGCGTCGCCGCCGTGCTCCATCACAAAGCGCGGGTCCCGCATGCCCGCCTTGCCCCCCATCCGCTCCAGGTCGCTCTTCCAGCTCTTACCGTATGGTGGGTTCGAAAGCATGAAATCAAACTCGTGCGCAGGGAACGCGTCCCCCGACAGCGTCGAGCCGTACTGGATGTTGTCCGCCTCAACGCCCTCCCCCTTCAAAATCAGATCAGCCTTGCAGATCGCATACGTCTCCGGGTTGACCTCCTGCCCGTAGAGATGAATCTCGACCTTCTTGTCCTGCTCGCGCGCCAGCTCGCCCAGTGTATCCTCCGCCACCGTCAACATCCCGCCCGTCCCGCACGCCCCGTCATACACAAGATAGGTGGTCGACTGCACCCGCTCCGCGATCGGCTTGAAAATCAGATGCGCCATCAGCTCCACCACGTCCCGCGGCGTGAAATGCTCGCCCGCCTCCTCGTTGTTCTCCTCGCTGAAGCGCCGGATCAGCTCCTCGAAAACCGTGCCCATGCTGTGATTGTCCAGCCCGGGCAACCGCACGCTCCCGTCCCCGTTCAGCACCGGCCGCGGGCTCAGGTTCACCGAGCTGTCCAGGAACTTCTCGATCAGAAAACCGAGAATGTCATCCTCCACCAGCCGCGGCACCTCGTTGCGGAACCTGAACTTTTCCAGGATCTCCTGCACATTCGGCGAAAAACCGTCCAGGTAGGCCTCAAAGTTGGCCCGCAACAGCTGCTGCCTGCCGATGGCGCGCAGGTCCCGCAGCCGGAACGGGGACGTATTGTAGAACGCCTCGCCCGCAGCCTGCCGCAGCGCCTGGTCCTGGTTGCTGATGCCCGCCCCGTCCAGCCGCGCCTTCATGCCCAGAACGTCCTCCTTCGTCGGCTCCAGCACCGCGTCCAGCCGCCGGATAACCGTCATCGGCAGGATGACGTCCCGGTACTTGCCCCGCACGTAATGGTCGCGCAGCACATCGTCGGCAATGCCCCAGATGAAATTGCTGATATTAAGACTGCTCACGCTCTGACATCCCTCCGTAGTTCGCGCCCGCTGATCAGGGCCGCAGAATGGATCCGTTTGTCGTTACGACATCACTACCCTCAGAAAACAGGCCGCGCGGCCCGTACCAACAACCGTCCCAAAGAGACCGTCCAGCCATATGGTGAACGCCAACTGAGTCTTGTGGCGAAGGTAGCAGGCTCGACCGCTTAACCCGCAGAATCAAGGACTTTTCGTCTCTGTTGCAGCGCATGCGCAAAGCGAAGCGCGCCGGCGGCGGCCAGGGCGTCGACCTGATCAGCAGCGCCGAATCCCTGGACACCGGCAGCGCCGCCGGCCAGATTGCAATCAACATCATCGACTCAATATCTCAATGGGATAGACAGGTTATCGGAGAGCGCACCAGCGCTATTCTGCAAGAGCGCAAAGCGCAGGGAAAATCCACCGGAAATCCCAACTATGGCTTCGAAGCCGGCGCGGACGGGAAACTCATCGAAAACGAGCATGAGCAAGCCGTCCTGCAGCGCGTCGCCGAACTGCGCGCCCGGGGCAAAAGCTGGGCCAGAGTGGCCGGCACGCTCACAGACGCCGGCATACGCACCCGCCGCGGCACCGCGTTCAGCAAACAAGGCCTGTCCAAAATCGCAAAGAGAGCAGGGATCAAATAAAAGAGGACGGCCCCGATCCGTCAATCGGGGCCCCTACCGCTGAGACCCACGCAACAAAGGAGCCTCACCCACATGCTACCACACAGCACATCCCATCGCATACCCCTCGCCGGCGTCGGCATCGCTGGTATTCCGCGCCCCCCAGGCCCGGAGAACAGTCCCTGCGCGTCCACTGCTTCAAATGCAACCCCGGCACGCCGGCAGAGCGCGACGCCATCCGCCACGCCCTGCAAAAAGCGACCCGTATTAGCTCCCGTTGACAATTGGCGAAAGCCTCTCAAGAACTGACAGATGCAAGCCCTTAGCTACCTTACGCGACAGACCCTGACCGCAGGGCGATTGCATCTAACTGGGGCAAGACCTCAAGACACTACCTGATTCGAACCTGACTTCGAAAAAACCCGAGAACAGTGCAAATCATAGTGCGTAGTCACAAATTCATAAGGTTCTCGGCGACTGAAGATCAGTTTTTCAGCCGAAAACAACCGATAGAAGGTAGGGGCACCCCTTGTGGGTGCCCTTTGTGGCACATTTTGGCGACCGGATTTAGATGCGATTGCCCTGACCCTGACCGTCCGCGGACCGGAAAGATGCTCTTCGCGCGCCTTCGCGCCTTTTCGCGGATCCCAAAAGGTGTTCTCCGCGCCCCTCCGCGTCCTCCGCGGATAAAAAGCAGTTAGATCTGCTTCGTGCCCCTTCGTGGAAAGAACAGGTTTTGCCGTGGATGTCCCGGTTTAAGCAAACGTCAACGAGTCCTGGAAACCCAGGCCCGCGCGCTACCTTTCCCCAAATCACAATCCAAGACAGCCAAGCCTCTCACCTGGGGCGGGGCTCGGGTAAGCCGGGCCGGCAATGCGAAACTTGCGAAGGGTGGTCAGGAGAGGCGCTCACGGTGACGGGACGATGCGGCCGCAGCTGCAATCCTGCCCGTAGCCGGAGGACGGCGGCGGGCTGCCCGGGCGCAAGCGCGCCCGGCTCTCCAGGATGCTATAGTGCAGGGGAAGCCATTGGATAAAAAAAGAGGCGCCGCATTGGATCCGGCGCCTCTTTTGACAGGTTATTTCGAAACTGACCTATGTAGGTTTCTGTTTGACTATTTCTCCCAACCAGGTGCATAGGTTCGAGAAATGAAAGGAACTTGTATTGAACATACCCATGATTCTTTCGTGGGCAGCGATACTGTCGCAATCAATGCAATAGCCATTGGATCGTAAAAAGCCGTCGCAAACACCGAATGCGGTTCTCTTATTGCCATCGATGAATGGATGATTACCCCCCAGACTTTCCATAAGATCTGCGGCTTCTTCTATTATACCGTTGTAGTATCCGGATTGAGGACGGAAGATTGCTGACTCTAATGCCCCCCTGTCACGGATGCCGAAACTGCCTCCGTATTCTTCAATGAGGAGATCATGCGTTGCTAAGGCATCCTCGACAGTTGGCTAAACACGACTCACTCAGCAAGCAGCTTATAGAGCTGGTGGTTTTTCTTGACACTTTCTCGGATATGGCGCATGAACTCATTGTTGTGATCGCGAGATGTTTCAGACTTCCCATCCGGATCTTTTTGAACGTCCCTGGAAACTGCGTCAGGCCCGGTGCCATTTTGCCTGACATGCGATTCTGTTCGATTTTGCTTCTTCGACGATGAGGAGAGGGTCATTGTCGTCATCTCCTTCCTGAACCTGGCTTTCTTCATCTTGACCCTGCATCGAATTTCACCCGCACAAAATACTTTGTACGTGTATGCTTGTCAAGGGTTGCAACATCAGGATCACTATGGGCGAGCAGCTAAGCGCGCTTTGCCAGGAAGCAGAAGAGCGCCCGCGGACCTTCGGGGAGTTGGCCAGGCGCACAGTTGAGTCGGCATGGCTGGCAGGTGACGCGCTGCTGCGGTTCAAAGAGCAGTTGCCGCATGGTGCATGGACACCGACGCTGAAAGAGCGCGGCATTTCCAAGAATACGGCGCATCGGTTCATCCAGTTACGGCAAAAGTACCCTGAAAGGTCCCAAGTTGGGACCTTTCGGAGCGTGCAGGCAGCCCTTGAGCCGCCCGGAGTTGCGCCGGGTAGAGCGCATCATAGAGGAAAACCAGGCTTCGTTCCTGGGAGAGTGGAATGTACGTTTCAACGACTGAGGTCACTGTGCCGGAGGCCATGACTATTGCGGTGACCGAGGATACCCTTACCGCCGAGTTGTCGGACGGGAGGACCATTGCGGTCCCCTTGGCCTGGTATCCCCGCCTGGTGCACGCAACGCCAGAGGAGAGGAGCAACTGGGAGTTGATTGGCGGTGGGCAAGGGATTCACTGGCCGGACCTGGACGAGGACATCAGCGTAGAGGGCCTGCTCGCAGGACGAAAGTCGGGGGAAAGCCACAGCTCCTTCCGGCAATGGCTTGCGGCGAAGCGTGAGGGACGCGGGCTTGCGTTGCTTGAGCTCACTGCCTGCGAGGAGGAGCAAAAGAGACGGTCTGATGGCGGCCAGTAAGGTGCAATACTCGAAGACTAGCGGCGGGTCTCTAGCAGAGCGCGAACTGGGTCGCTTGGTAGACCGCACCAACCGCGACGTCTCAGCGGGGAATATTGCCTGAATCGTTGACACCTGCAACGCTTGGCGCGGCAAGGAGGGACGGGGCGAGTACGTCGACGTGCCCGGCTGTCTCCCCACACCTCATGGTCGTTCATGCCGAGCAGGTATTCCAAACGCCTGGTCGCCTCCAGCCACAGGCTGGCCAGCACAGCAGGGTCAGCCCGGTATCTCTCCAGTTCGTCCCATTCAAACCGGCGCGGGTTGCAAAAGCTGGCCGAGCCTTCCGCCCAATTGTTGACAGCACATACCCTTTCGTGTAGTCAACCAAAACTCAACCCCACCCCATAACTAGAGTTCGTTGACGTTTGACGGTATAGCGATCCGCGGTAGCAAAGTGCGGCTTATCCCTAAAAAACTGCGCAGCTGCGAAATGAAAACTTGATAGGCCCCAGGTGTTCTCCGCGGCCCTCCCTGGCCCTTCGTGGACAGAGAAAGGTGTTCTTCGTGGCCCTTAGTGGCCCTCCGTGGTCCTCTGTGGCCCTCCGTGGACAAAAAAGGTGTTTTGCTCTGGCTTGTCTCACAAAAAAGGCAAACGTCAACGAGTCCTAATTCATGCTCACACACAAGCCGCGACGTCGAAATCCCACCGCGACAGAGTTGTGTACGGCGCGAGCTTCCGACAGTTTCGTTTTCAGGAACTCCTGGGTACGGATGCGGGTAGATCTAAACGGCGACGAGCGGTCTGCAGCCACCGTGTGCATCAACTGTAAGGTCAAAGGCGACAACGAATGTAGTTGTGTTGACGCCTGCATGCATGGACCTGACTAAGTCAATGAGTGATGGGGGCGCCGCATTGAGTAGAAATCGTCCTCCTTCACTTCCAGAAATCTGAACGGCACGCCGAAGAAATAGTTGTCGCCTTCAGATCTGGCTCCCAACTCGTCCATCATCCCAAGAACCAGCGGCTTCTGCCCTTCATCTCCATAATGAATGATGATGAAGGCTCTTCCCGGACAATTACCACGCTGAACAACGCCTGCCCTCCATATCAGCCCTTCTTCCTGCATCTCTGCAAAAAGAGCGTCATACTCGTGCCTGATCTTTTGAACTTCATCCAAAGATGGCATTTCCGAACATCTTACAGTCCAGAGATCGCTGATAGTAATAACGCCATGGCAAGAGGCCAGGATAAGAACGACAAGCATGAAGACAATAGCTGTTCCAAATGGGAATGAGGGTGCTTTGGACATCTTAACCTGGACCGGGAGCGCACAATCTAATCAGAACTTTTCGACCGCAGGGCCGCTGCCAAGATCCACACACCCGCCCCACAGAGTAGGAAGGGGAAGAGGTCGCACAACCACTCCATGTATGCACACACGACAATATCTCCCTCATCGAAGTGGCAAATGGGTAGTTGGTTGAAGTTCCCGCTGGCAATCCTATTGGCATTGCGTAGCGGCCGCAGTATGCCTGCCGCCGCGGCCGCGACCCGCTCCTGCACATAGGCGCGTCGCCTGTATCGAACAGGAAATGCATCAACATACCCTCACCCGCGGGTTGCCGAAGGCTTCAGCTATCCGGCCACCAGTTCGATGCGGTCTGCGTACCGTCGAAAGTCGGCCATGTTGAATGTCAGCAGCCTGCGCTCCCCATACGCCAGCATGGTGGCGACGATGTTGGCGTCGTGAATCTGCCTGCCCCCAACCGGCGTCTGCCGGCACAGCGACACCAGCCGGTCCGTAACCGCGGGTCCGTCCTCCAATACGTCAAAGGCGGCGGCGAGCCGCTCCACGTCGTCGAGGGCCTCTTCGCGGGCAATGGCCGCCGCCCAGGTCTGTGGACGGGTGACGACTGCCAGGTACTCCCGCAACACCTGGCGGCTGATGCGCAGCGGTTCAGGCCGCCCGAAGGCGCTCTCCAGGCTGGCCCTGGCAACCTCGTGGTCCGGGGCCTCCAGTATCCGGGCCTTCACCAGCACGTTGGTGTCCACAAACATGGGAACGGCTACACCCTCTCCTCGTAGAGCGCCTCGCGCCTGAGACTGAGATCTTCAGGCCAGCCTCCGGCGGAATGTACGGGCCACACCTCGTCCAGGGTAACTCTGCGGGCGGAAACCGCCGGTCTGCGCCGGAGCAACAGCGTCTCCGCTTCCATGTCCACCTCCGCGGTCTCCCATCCCGCCGCGCCCCAGGCCACCGCCTGGCTGTGGCCGCTGCCCCCGCTCTGATTGGACCACCAGGGCCGGTGAAGACGGGCCGACGCCGGCAGGCCGAATCCGATGATCGTTTCGATCTCGCTGAATGTAGCTCTCCACTCCCGCGTTGCCAGTCCGCACAGGTGCGTGTACAGCCTCTGGTACTTTCCCCTCGCCGCCATTTGCCGGTACTGCTGCCCTCTGTCCATAACTGTGTCTGACCTCCCTGTCAACGCCGCGCGTACAAGCCGGCCGCCCCTTACTATTATAGTTAGTTAGTACTTGCCATGCAACCGCTTCGGCACAACCTCTGCCCCGGCTTTGGGCCTCTTAGCCTGCCGGTGCCCGTGCGATGAGAACTCTCGACCCTGTCGGCTTAACCCAGGACGCGCTCGCCCGCGCAGCAAACATCGGGCGTATGACACTGGTGTGACTGGAGAAGAGCGAACAGACGCCTGGATACAAGCTCCTTGACGCCATTGCCAAGGCCATGGATATGCGTCTCGGAACTGCTGGTTGAATCGGATTTCTTTACCGATAACGGCCGCAAGAGGCACAATTCTTCACTGGCACCGCGCGGTGATTAGTCGAGAGCGTATGTCATCGTAATCTTCAACCTGAGGAACATGCCCGTGAAGCGAGTACAACCAGATAGTCTTGATGGTTACCTGTATTTAAATGAAGCGTCGTTACTGCACAGATATTCTGCGGTGCAAAACCTTGGAATCCTGACTTGGATCTTGTAGGGTTCCAGGCCAACGGACAGCATTCTCCATTCGCAAAAGTCATCATGATGCCAGTGGCAAGTTGTGCCGTGACAATGACAGGAATGAACTCGATCTACGGGTATAGGCGATTCGATGATTCTCTTTTCGACAACATCGATCCAGTCGGCAGATAGAGTCGGAAAGAACATATCGATGGTATCGGTCTTGATGCCCAAAGCCCAATGCGACACCGGTACAGCTGAAATGATCAAGATGACAGCCAGATTGAATGCCAGACGCTGCTTCACTCCCATCTCCCGCGGGCAGGCCACAGCGAGCGGCGCCGGCCGCTCGCGTGATACCTGGTAGATTTTCGCTTGGATTACGCTACCCTGGAGGCATCCACGGGTCCTACCCTCGTGGGTCACCGCCCGGGCCAAGATAACCAGTAGTCGGGTCGGTCAAACCTCGCCATTCAGCCAACAGAGAAACGGCACCTTATTGCGTCAGCGTGAAGAGAGGATAGTTCCTACGCCAACCATCTCGCGGCGCGTCCGGCCTCCTCCGACCGCGTGTAGACCTCAACCATTCTCGCCGTCTTCCAGCGCCCCTGCGCCATGATCTCATGCGTGGGCGCGCCGGCCGCGGCCATGCGCCGCGCCATGCCCACGCGTCCCGAATGGCCGGAAAAGCCCTGCCCCAACCCCGCCACCGCGGCCGCGGCCCGGATGCGCCGCGAGATCGAAGCCGGCGTCAGGACCAGCACGACAAGAGATAATGCTCTAACGCCGCAGCAACAATCGTTCGGCGGCCAAGCGGTTCATGCTGACGCCGGCTTCAGCGGCGTCCATTGCCAGGGCACGGTGGGTCTCAGGAGGGATGCGAAGGGTTATGGCGCCTCGGTAGCGTTGTGTAGACAGTGGCTCAGGGATCGGGGCGCCATCCTCGTCTAACGCCTTCACGGCGAAAGCGACCACGTCCCGAATGCCTGAGAACGCCTTCTCCGGGGTGTCGTCCAGGTGGCTAAGCAGCCCGAACTCCGCACACAGGCCCACGAACATCTCATCCTCATCGGACCAGGTAACGCGATAGGTATAGCGGTCATGGCGATTCATTGCAGTTCCTCCATGAGTTTGTCGATCGCCTTGAGCGCCTGGCGTACCTGATAGGGCTTGGCCATGCCCTTTATGCGCTGGATATTGACCAGCGGCTCGCCCTGCCAAGGCGTTCTATAGAACAGGTGGCTGCCGCTCTGCCGGGGCTGTCCGAAGTAACGGTCACAGACCTTGCGGAGATCGTCGAACCGTACATTTCGGGGGTTCCGCCTGATCCTGGCCAGGGTTTTGTCCATACCCATATGATAGCAGTATTGCAACCAAATGTTAAACGGCCGGAGACGAGTTCAAGAGGCTCTAATCCACCGCGTTCATTTCGTGTGTAAATACGTTCGGCCATACCATACTCCTGGCTCTACATTCACCCATCCAGTTGCTTCCTTCAACGCCGGCGTAATCACGCCAGCCACTTAGCCGCTCTTCCGGCCTCCTCCGACCGCGTATAGACCTCCACCATCCTTGCCGTCTTCCAGCGGCCCTGCGCCATAATCTCATGCGTGGGCGCGCCGGCCGCGGCCATGCGCCGCGCCATGCCCACGCGTCCCGAATGGCCGGAAAAGCCCTGCCCCAGCCCCGCCGCCGCGGCCGCGGCCCGGATGCGCCGCGAGATCGAGGCCGCCGACAGCCCGAACACCGAAGCAGCCCCATCTGCGTCCGTCGGCCGCATCGCAGCCAGGGCTTCCACCGACGCCGGCGTCAGGTAGACCGTGCGCGCCTCGCCATCCGTCTTCGAGCGGCCCACGGTCAGCCGGCCCGAGCCGTCGTCCCAGCGCACAACGTCATCCCACGTGAGCGCAGCCGCCTCCGAGCGCCGCAGGCCCGCGTCCGACAGCACCCGGCACAGCGCGATGTCGACCAGTCCCCGCCGCCGCGCCTGCCCGGGCAGCTCCATCTTGCCGCCCCGGCCCACTCGCGGCTGGCACGCGGTCGCGGTGACAACCGCCAGCGCCTCCGCAGTCAGCGCGTACGCCTGCCGCGGGGCCGAAGCCTGCCGCGCCAGCCCGCTAATCGTATCGGCCACAACCTGGTCGTTCGCGGTCGGCTCGGCGCCGATGAGCGCCTGCACCTTGCGCAGCGCGGCCACCGTCAGCCGCAGCGACGAGATGCCGACGCCGTCCGCGGCACGCTCCTGCAGGTAGGCGCGCAGCGCAAACGGCGACGGCGCCAGCGCATGCACGCCCACCAGCGCGGCCCATCTTCCCCAGGCCGCCAGCGCGCTGCCGTAGGCGCGGCGCGTGTTGGGCGCGAGCGCTTCGAGCGCGGCCGCGAAGCGCGTCTCCTGTTCGGCGTCGTAGGGTCCGAAGAGCCCGGGCGAGCCCTGCTGGATGGCAACCAGGACGGCCTCGCCCGCGCTCATCGGCGCCTCGCTCATCGTTCAAACCTCTGCCTGCAATAATCCATAAAAAGGTCCCTTTGAATAAATGCGCGCTAATTTCGTTTAACGTACAATTATACAGCCCAGTATACACCACCAAAAGAAGGACGCGAAGAGGCCGAACTGCCGCAAAATGCGAGGTATTCCAGCTACCCCCATGCGATTTCAGGCGCTCTGCGGGCCGTCTGCGGCTTTTTTTGGTTATCTGGAGTGGGGTGTGTTGGGGGGGAGGGGGTCTTGAACTGACTACGCGAAGCCAAACGCGCTCTACAACAGTGCCGGCATGCCGGCTACAGCTGACCCGCGCAGGACCGCCCAACTGCGCAAAACGAAACCAAAACACCTTTGCCGTTCTGCGCGACCCGAACTTCGGTAGGGGTTTTGCGTTTGTAGATCAGTACATGGATGAAGTAGACGGCGGAGACTGCGATGCACATGAAGGCGTAGCGCAAGTGGAAGTCGGATTGGAAATAGGAGCCGCCAATCCAGTCGCCGAGGAGAAGGATTGCGAGGGTCCAGATGAGGCTTGAGTGCAGGTAAGGCACTTTTCGCCATCTTGTCAGGATTCTGTCCATAGTCGGATGTGCCTCTTATTCGTCCCATGGTGGTGACAGTGCGTTCGGAATGGTTGGTGTGAAGAGTTCGCTCTTACTATTCGCCAGATGCATGCGCCCTGTCAGGTAGAGTCTCGACGCGTGGTAAGACTGTTATGCTTTACGAAACCATTTGCGGATCGGGATACTAGGTCCCACCCCGACTAGAAGCCCAGCGTAAATGGGAAGATAACTCAGGAAAGAGTCGCTGTCGAAATAGGAAAAGGAGACCCATATCCCAGCACCGAAACCTACAGCGACGATTCCCGACGAGAGGAGTTCGTCGCGAAGACTTCGCAACATTTCCCGTCTGTAGATAAGGACATGCGCGTATGTAGTTGCCATTATCGCGATGACAATGAATATATTCTCCAACCGACCGTCGGACCCGGAAAAGAAGGTATGGTGAATCCATCGCGCGATTACGATACTTGCGAACATCCCTAAGACTAGAGCGCGCTTGCCGGGGGTTTCCTTCCAGTTGCGAGTCATTTGTCGTGTGAAATCATGTATGGTCTGAAAGGTGATTCTGTCGAAACACTGCGTTCATGCTGGGACAGAAAACGGCTTTCAGTGCGTCTGCCGGTAGGCTGACCAACGAACGTCGGGGGCGATGGTGCATTCGGTGTGCACTATGCCTTGCTAAATCGTTTGCGGTATAGGGCATATACTCCTTCGCCGACGAATGGTCCAATCATTATGGGAAAAACGCTAGAAAAGGAGTCGAAGTCCAGGATGGCATAGGAAATCCACCACCCAACGGCCAACCCCCCACATCTGAGTCCCGTCTCTAAGAGGTAGTCGCCAAGACCTTTTCGATTGCAGATCAGGAAGTGGGCCACCTGCCCTGGGATTACCACTACGATGATGAGAATCGCATACAGGTAAGAGTCCAGATTGTTGTAGGCGGTAACGGCGGCGATCAAGGCGGCTAAGAATATCAGGGACCCGACAGAGACTCCCAATATCTTCGTCTCGCTGAGGAATTCTGAGGTGCTGCAGAAGGCTGTGGCGAGGTTCTCGGCCAGCCCTTTTCGTTTTTCGGGAAAGCTTTGCATGGTTGGAAGTGCCTTCGAACAGGTGCTGCTATGCGTGCAGCACGACCCAGCCGTCCTCGACGGTTACTTCGAAGCTTTCGATTGACGGGTCTTCTTCTTGCGGATCGGGTTGCTCGACGGTGACATCGTAGGTGCGGACACGCAGGCGGTGGGGATTGAAGACGGAGCGGCCGGTGGCGATGTCGAACTCCCAGCCCTGCCAGGGGCAGCGGAGGATCTGTCCGTCGCGTTCCCAGTTGATTTCGCCGTGGACGTTGAAGACGCCGATTGAGCGGCTGCGCACTTCGACGATTTTGCGTTCGCCGGGAGGCAGGTCGCTGACACGGCAGATGAAATTGGGCTTCGTGCCGGCGCGGCGGGGTGTTTTGCTGACGGACGACTGTGGGACTTGCTGCGGGCTGTGACTCGACATGTTCTCTCCGGTGGCAGGCACGTCAGTAGGGCCAGGCGCGGGGCAGCGGCCTCTCTGTGGCCAGCAGTTTGCGGTCCAGTTCATGACGGGACGCGGCGAAGTCTGAGGCGTAGGCGGGGTAGCCTTTGCCGTAGCGGAGGTGTTCGCTGAGCCATTCCCCGTGGTCGGAGGTAAAGATGACGACGGTGTCGTTGGCGATGCTCAGGTCATCGAGTGCGGCGAGAAGGCGGCCGACGTGGTGGTCGACTTCGCTGATCTGGCCGTAGTAGCCGTGGTGGGCGCAGCGCAGCTCGTCGTCGGGATAGTTCTGCGGCCCGCGTTGCTCTTCGACTTCCGGGGGGAAGGAGGGCTCGACCCCGCGGTATTGTCCACACCCACCCGAAAGAAAATACAGGATTAAAAAGAGAGCTGCGAATACAGCTCGCACGGGGGCTTGGGATGACGGAATTGCCGGCTGCATCAGAACATCCTCGAAGGGGTCAGGGCAACATTGTATGCATGTGTGGTCAGCGGGACGGGTGATGCTTTTGCAACCGCCCTGCTTGCAGCGAACATTCAGGTCAACATGGGCAGCCGCGCCCTCGACAACGTCTTCTACGAACGTCTATGGCGCAGCGTCCAATGCGGGAACATCTGTCTCAACCAGTATGATACCGTGCCTCAGTTGCACACCGGTTTGACCGCCTACTTCGAATTCTATAACCACGAGAGACCACACGAAAGTCTCAATTGCCGCACGCCGGCTGAAGGGCACTTCGTGCTCTGATGGCGGCAGACCGCCCGTTGCCGATCAGAGTCGGCCCTACTCGCCTAGATGCACCTTATTTTTCCCATTTCGTGGTCCAGCGATTGGGGCCAACCATATGGTAGTTCGGGTCTGTTACCGTCGTAGATGCATATTCCTCCGCTGTTTGAGTATGGGCAGGGGTAGATAAGCGGTTCAACAGTAGCGAACCAAAAGAAGTGGAACATAACGCCTGCCACGAATCCGATGCCTATACACGTGATTAGCCGCGTCAGCTATGCGATGATGCTGGGCAGCCGATCTCTTGGCGTGCGATCTGTCTGCAACGACGATAGCGGCATGCGCATATTGCTCTCCTGAGTGCGTGCATGTGTTATGAACAATGCACCTTGGCCAGTGGTCCAGTTTTTGGGGCCCACTTCACCTTCGCTCTGTGCGAAAAAGAAGGGATTACGGATCGGCGCGCCGCATCACGATTACTTCATAGAGGTAAGCAGAAAAATCCTGGATGACTACTGCCTTCATCGTCCCATCCGGTGAAGTCGATTCTTCGACCAGGCGACCTGGCCATGCGCTGAATTCGACGAAGTTCGGATTCTTTGCCTTCATCTCCGCTTCATCCAGATGCCTTGGACCTCTTGAGACCGCCGATGAGGATATGAAACCGTCCGGTAGCCGCTTTATCCGCTCTGGTGCATTGCCGGTGACCGGATCATACAGCCACAAGGTATTGCCGTCTCCATATGTGCAGTTGGGGTACCCGTCTCCCTGGCTATAGTAGAGTTTGTTGTCCCCGCTCCATCCTAGCAGCCTGTATTCGCAACTTCCTTGGTAGAGGTCTTCTATTTCGGATTGAGCACGTCTGATTGCGCCTGCCAGAGAGCTTTCGGGCCGCGTGACCCAGTTGACCTCGTTCCCTGGCGGCGGCTCGAATGTTTCGAGTGAATTGTAGGTGCCGTAGATCGCCGGTATCGCAAATGGTGCGATCACAAGCAGAACCAACGGCACAAACGAGATTGCTCTCGCGATCCAGCCCCGTTGTGAAACAAACCAGAGAACTATACATAGCGCCAACCCAATACACCAGAGGATGTAGAATGGAGTTTGACCCGCATAAAACACCGCAGCCGGGATCATGGTGACAATGTACAGGGGCAGACCCACGGCTCCACCGACTATGGGTGTTCTCCACAGCGGCCACAGCCAATCCAGGCCATACAGGATCCAGTCGCCATAGAGTCCCATCAACAAGGTGACGAAAAGAACCCACATCAGAACCTTCAGAAACTTGGACAGTCCTGGAAATCGAATGCCTATCGCTGTGACTTGACTCATTGTGTCCTTCTCATAGTTGCAGGATTAAGTTTCATTTTGGCTTTGGCACAGGATCGGGCGGCGGATCGAGCGGTGCTTGCTGTGGAATCGGCACACAGGCTGACAGCGTAAGCACAAACGTTATCCAGATTGCGGCAAGTTTCTTCATTTTGTTTCCCCTCTTTGGGAAATAAATTGCCGTACTGGGGTAACAACGCCCGCAGTGTCAGAACGGTTCCGGTAGAAGTTGTTACCAATCAGCAAGGAAGACCATATATATGTCCGATCCTTTCCTTGATGAAATGTTCAGAAAGTAATCACCTGATTCTGTAGGACGCCAATTGATCTCGTGTTTACGTGCGTTCTGGCGCAGAATACTAAGCTGCTCTTAATCGCCAGAGATCTCCATGTAAGCAGGCGTGGTGTGTTCTACCCCATCTTCTATCCTGTCGGCCGCGGTAGAAACCATAGGGCCAGCGCTCCCATGAGTACTGTTGGAGCCATATACGGGTATTTCAGTATCGGGGAACCGTAGTTCAGGGGGCCGCTGCTGAGCGCTGAGACTGGTGGAGCCATCGGAATGCGTTTCCCCGACTTTGGCCTCCAACATTTCCTCGATGGGCCCTCGAGGCCGGCCGCAGAATGTGTCATACCCTATGAACATTCAGGGACGCTATGCAGTATAGGCCGTGGCCGCCAGCACATCCTCGCGATCTCCGCAGCCTGGAAAAATTCCCTTCAAAAAATCTACACTTCCGCCGACACGTGACCCGGTTTCAGGCAGTGCACCGAGAACGGTCCATTTTCTTCAGCGGGATGAGGCGCTTTTCACGGGGGATTCACAGCCACACACAGGCACAGGAGGACGACTCGATTTTCTGTTCTCCCAACATCCTTCCCCCAGCATCTCTCCAGGGTTCCTGTCCGCCGGCATGGTCTTCACCCCGGAGACGGCATTACCGGCATCCACATTGCAAATCTTCAAGGGCCGCAAGCAGGTCCAGGACCAGCACGGCCGCGTCTCCCAGCAGCGCCGGGTTGATGAACTCAATCGTATCGTATGGGCTGTTAATGCGTGAGGTGTCGTCCCCGAAGAAGGAAATGGTCGGAACCCAAGCGTCTCCGAAGCTGAAGTTATCGCTGAAACCCTCGGAAACCCATCGCCTGATGATCGTGAGGCGCACGCCCTCCCTCTCGGCGGCCTCTGATACATGACTGGTCAACCAGGGGTTGCCCACCGCCGCGAGAGTTGTGCCGGATCCCACCGAGTCCAGGTTGATCATGACCCTGATGTCGGCTATTTCTTCGTCGGTCAGCTGGTCCACGTAATGCCAGCTGCCGTGCAGTCCGGTCTCCTCTGAACCAAAGGCGATGAACCGTAATGTATACGGGAAAACCGAAACCCCCTGGTTCAACCACGGAGGCCGCGCCAGCATCTCTGCCAGCGCCAGCAGCACGCCCATCCCGGAAGAGTTGTCGTTGGCGCCCACGGAATCCGGCGTCGTGTCGTAGTGTGCGCCCAGGATTACCACACCCTCACCGCCACCGGGAAGTTCAAGGACTATGTTACGGGATGGCCCTGGGGGTGGCCCCATGAACTCCCTTTCCGTTATCGACTCCCCAAAGTTCTGCATCTCCGGGCTGTAGCCGAACTCGGTAAAGCGGTCCATCAGAAACTCTGCGGCCTCCAGTTCCTCCTCCGTGGCGCTCTGCCGCGGCCCCACCTCTTCGCTCAACTCGCACAGGTAGCCGAAAGCGGAACCGGCAAAAGCCTTACGGTCGGCGGCGTCAAATCTTGCTCGGACAGGCGGCGGCGGGGCATCGGCCAGTGCCTCCCGCGCTATTTCCTTGAGCGCCGCGCAGGCCGGTCCCGGCGTCGAAACGCTTGTCGGCGCAGGTGGCTCTGCAGGGATGGGATTACAGGCGGTCAGTAACAGGGCGGCAACTGCGACGACCACGCAGGACAGAGTAAGCTGCTTTCTGGTCACGAATGACTCCTTTCGTACGCTGAATCCCATAACGGGCCAACCCGCAAAGGGATGCTCATGAAGCCGGTCAAGACCGGAACAGTAAGCTATCACCACCCGAAACCGTAATACACCGTGTCTTCAACCAGGAGCGGCATGAACGCCTCAACGGCAAGATCCGACAGGTAAGCGGTGCAGTCATTGTCGCCTTCCGGCAACGTCTGCCATAACGTGTGGGCCACCGACATTCTGTAGTTGGAAATCTCCTCCGACCTCTTGCTCCGAATGATAGCGGCATATGCTTCGATGAGGTCGGCCAGCTCTTCTCGCCCTTCCGCGCATCTGCGTTCTGATGCCACAAACCCATTGGCATACATCCACTCTATCCTTTCCAGCCAGTCACCGGTCCACTAGCTGTGCGACTCCACGCTGTCGCGCGTTACGGCCTCCTTTGCCCAGCTATGCAGCCATGCATCGGCTTGCATCCGATTGGGAGTGATGACAGTGACGTCTTCTCCACTGTAATGGTCGTAGAGCGCATAGGCCGTTATCCTTGTATCCTTTTGTTCAGACTCCCCTGCCGATTCTCTCGACACGCCAGCCGGAAGCGGGCCCAAGCCAAACTGCAACACATTATCAACCGCGGCAGCCATGAATTCTTCATCAGGCAAATCCGCCAGATAGGTGCTGCAATTGGCCTCGCCCTCCGGCAACTGCTTCCACAGCGTGTTCGTCACGGCCATGTGGTGAAATGTTATATCCGGTCTTTTCTTCCCAACCTTGACGGCGAATGTCTCGATCAAGTCTTCCAATTCATACCTTCCCTCGGCGCACCGGAGTTCGGAAGCCGTAAAGCCGTTGGCGTACAACCACACAATCAAAGGGAACCACTCATCATCCGGACTTCCTTCGCCAGCGATTTCATGAATGTCGTTCAGTGCTGCCTCAATAGCCCAACCTAGCAGCCAGCTGTCCGCAACCAAATCTGCCATGCTGATGACAGTGATTATACGACCGCCGGGATCTTCGAAACTCGCATAGCTTGATCCGTCATACTGGAACTCTCTAAGCACATCTGCATACCCGGATTAGTCAGGGGTAGGGGATGGTGCTGGAGTGGGGACAAGGGCGAAGGAGTCCGGACCCACAACACAGCTCGACAGAATCATCGTAACCGCACACAGAATCAACCATAGGTGTTTCATCTCACCCCTCATTGTGTTGACATCGGACAGCGACTCCGCTACGTAATTACCTCGTGGTTAGGTTAGTTAGCTTCACACGAGACGGCATCCATGCCTGACAGATAGTCTTCGGCCAGGAACAAAACGGTCGAGTCTTGGTTGATGCCCGGAACATGAGCAGTCATCGTCAAGGTGTCGTTCTGGTGTGAGACTTCCAAGCCGACATGATGACCCGGCACCTCGTCGAAATAAATCGTGATATCGTCTCTGTCGACTGTATTCTTCCACAACACGGCGTGTAGAATGTTTTGTAGTGGGGCCGACGAGGGATCCATGTTTCTTGCCTGGCTGTAGGCTCCGAGCGTGTAATCGGACAGGTTGCTTTGATAAATGGGTCCGCCGTCGATATTGATGTTGACGGTATAGAAGTATTCAAATGTGGAGAACGGCATACCTTCCCGGTTAAGCCCCATCGTTTCAGGTACATCTTTGAAGTGGAAAGTGGCGGTAATAGTTTCGCCGTCCAGCGTGGTTTCGGCTTTGACGATGTCGACGTGGCCGGGCAGATCGCTAACGACAGGATCGGATGCGCTTTGTCCCGCTCGCATAACGACAAAACCCTCGTGGCATACGGCTTGAGACGGTTCTTGGGGAATCGGCACGCAGGCGGACAAAAACAATGCGAACAGTGCGATGGCGGCTGTCTTTAACATGATGTCTCCTGACGACATGGTATAGGGCATATGGTGGAGTTTATCCCAACGTACGATTGTGGATGCATTACTACTCGCTGTCACCCGCTGTGGACAAAACCTGGCAGGCAATCTCCTCGGAACCGTTCAGACGATCATAGGCCTCGAATACAAGCCGCGCCTGCGGCGTAATGCCGGGAATGTCGCCGGTGAGCGTAATCGTGTTTTCCTCAGGCGATACCTCTATGCGGGCGCTTCTGAGATAGGCGCCGCCGCCGCTGGCTTCAGTCTTCCAGGTGTTGGCCTGCACCACTCCGACGCTGAAAGGCTTGAGAACGGCGCTGTCACCGGACGAGGGCGGCACAAAGTGACTGGCGGACAGCGCGTACTCCTGCCCGCGGAAACCACCCGTCTTTACGTCATTGTCCACGTCCACGTCCACGCCCCATCGGTACTCCAACGCGTTTTCCGAGACGCCCTGTCTGTTGAATTCCAGCGTTTCCGGAACGTCCCTCAAATGAAATGTGACGGCAAGAGTATCACCACCCATCAGATCTGTGCTGACTTCGGTAATGTCTACATATGCAGGCAGCGTACCCGAGACCGCGTCAACGACGCTCTGGCCCGGCCTGATTACCGCACTGTCAGACTGACACGAGTCGGCGGCCAAGCCCGCGTTCGACGGAACGGCACTGCTCATCTCGACGGATCCGCCAAAGTAGTCATACGCCTTGAACTGAAGCGGTGACTCTTCAGTGATCCCTGGAATCTCTCCTGAGAGCGTTATCGTGTTCTCCTCAGCAGACACCTCGATATCGGCCTCCGCCAGAACCCTGTTCCCCTCAGCGTCCAGTCCCAATATGCCGGCCGTGACAAAGCCCGGGTCCGTTATCGGTGCCACCGTATTGCTGTCCTTGACAAGAGGATGCACGAAGTAGCCGGCCGACAGCATGTAGTCGAACCCGCCAGCGCCCGTTTCCGGGTCGTTGTCTACGTCTATCGACACCGCCCAGTTGTACTCCAGCGCATGCTCCGGCACCCCTGTCCTGTCGAACGTCAACGTCTCTGGAACATCTCTTAGCTGAAAAGTGACGGTCAAAACCTCCCCATCCTGCGCTGTCATGACATCAAGGATATCGATGTGCCCAACCAGCTCGTCTGAAACATCATCGGGTTCAGACTGACCCGGCGTTTCTGCGGAACCTTCAGATGAACTCTGATCCATCGGGCGGCCCAAACCAAACGGAGCAAGACAGCCGACCTCATCCGCACCGCCCAGGTAGTCATACACCCCGAATGCAAGCTGTGACTCCGCCGTGATACCGGGGATCTCTCCCGAAAGCGTTACCGTGTCCTCTTCAGCCGACACTTCGATGCGCGCCCGTCCGAGAAAATCGATTTCGTGATATGGACTTCTATCTGGATTCAGATCCCACGTGTTGGTTTGCAGAATGTCCTCTGTGATAGCCGCACTCCGGTCGCGGCCGCTTGCGCCACCGTGGGAAACGTATATCGAGGTCAGGAGGTATTCGAACCCCTGAAGGCCTGTTTCCGAGTCGCCGTCCATGTCGATCGACACCTCCCAACTGTACTCTAATGTATCATCGGGCACGCCGGCTCTGTCGAACATCAACGTCTCCGGAACGTCCCTGAAATGAAACACGACCGTCAGGGTCTCCCCGGAAAGAGAAGTGTTGATCTCCGTTACATCCACATGCGCGGCCAGGGTGTCCGTAACATCGTCAATGATGTTTTGGCCCGGCCTGACCGCTTCGTCGGCATCACACTGGCTGGACGATGGGCTTAGCCAGGCACGCATACTCTTGCTGAGTGGATCATGGCACTCGATCCAGTCGACCTCACCGGGGAACCCGGCATCATAAGCCTCAAACGCCAATCGCGATTCAGATGTAATGCCGGGAATGACGCCAACCATCGTTATCGTGTTTGCCTCGGCAGAAATCGCTGGGACGCCGTCCCTGTATATACTGGTGGAGCTATCGGAGTGTACTTCAGTGGAGTGAGTTACAGTACTGGTGGAGCCATCAGCGTTTATTTCCCAGACGCTGGTCTCCAACATCTCCCCGATTGGCGCGGTCGTGTCAGCGTCAGACCCTTTGTGTGACAGGAACGCAATATGGTAGGCAGTCAGCAGAGTATCGAACCCGCCGGGGCCGGTGTTGCGGTCGTTGTCCACGTCGATTGCGACCTCCCATTCATACTCCTTTATGCCCTCCCCATGCTCCGTTCGATTGAACCTCAACGTCTCCGGCAGGTCCCTGAGATGAAACACAACCGTCAATCTCTCGCCGGACAGCGAAGTTTTAATTTCGGTAATGTCGATATGCGCGACAGATACGTCCGCGACGGCATCGGTTACGGTGTCACCCGGCGTGATCGGCTCCACCGAAGCACACTGTTCAGGCGTATGCGCAAGAACGGGAATTGACCCTGAGGTCAACAAAAGAACTACCAAAAGGAAGCGGGCAAGATTCTTTATCTTCATTGTTCGTTCTCCCAGGAGATGAGCGGTTCCCAACCCAGACACCAGAAGCTTCCAAAACCGGGAGGCGCGCGAAGCACCGAACGTACGCTGGACAGACGCTTGTCAGCCCGAGTCGACCTAGTGTGCGCGATCCGCTTCTGAAATGCCTCTCTTTCCCTTATATGAACGATCGGTCAACGATCG